>CATPBD010000210.1 GCA_955652265.1 uncultured Gemmatimonadaceae bacterium
GCCACGATAAGCGCGGCGACTTCGACCACGCGCCACGCTACCATCGCGTCGTCGTTGGTCAGGAGGGAGAACAGAAGAACGAGAGTAGCGACCACGGTCACGGCTCCCATTCCGATCGAGCTCGCAATTCTTACCAGCATCGGCACCGTCTGGGACTTGGAGTCGAGATGAGCAACGAGCCATAGCATCGGATTCCCGCGTCCCGCCTCGAGATTCACCGCCCTCGCCCGCTGCACTGACAAGGCGGTGATCCAGCGACGCTTCGCATCAGCCGAGGCGAATAGCAAAGCGGCGTACAAGGCTGCCCCAACTATCAACGCGACGAGAGGGCCGTGATCTAGTGCCGTACGCGCGACGACGAGAATTGTTGCAGTCTGGATCGCCGCCGCGACCGGGACGCCCCACCGGCCAGGCCACTGTGAATACTCGAAATCGTGCTCAGTGCACTCGAAACCGGCGCGCTCCAGCTCACTCCTGCACAACTGGCGCGCCTTCGTCTCTTCCGGACTTCCAGCGAACCTCGGCGTCCTCGAGAGCAGCTCCACGAGATCCTTCGCGCGCTGAACGAGCTCGGGGTCGGGCATTTCGTACGTGAGCTAGAGAAGGCCCATTTTCTTCTTTACCTCACCCATTGTCTGGCGCGCAATGGTGCGCGCGTGCTCTGCGCCGGCGACGAGCGTGTTCGTAACCTGTTTCGGATTGGCTGCGATCTCCTTCGCTCTCGCACGAATTGGCGCCAGCTCTTTCTCCATGGACTCATGCAGAACTTTTTTGCAATCGAGACAGCCCCAGCCCGCCGATCGGCACTGAACCGCAACGTGCTCAACGGTCTCGGGCGGACTGAACGCCTTGTGCAGGTGATAGATGTTGCATACCTCGGGCGTCCCGGGATCGGTGCGGCGCACGCGCTTGGGATCGGTGACCGCGGGGCGAAGCTTTTCCCAGATCGAGCTGGGAGACTCCAGCAAATCGACTGTATTGCCGAGTGACTTGGACATTTTCGCCTGACCATCGAGTCCCATGACGCGGCGAGTGGGTGTCAGTAGCGCCTTCGGCTCCGGGAAGAATCCGGGCGGCTCAGTTTCGCCTGTTCGCAGCGCTTTCTTCGCACCTGGAGGTGTGTCGAACCTCGCGTTCCACTTGCGAGCGATCTCACGCGACAGCTCCAGATGCTGCACCTGATCTTCGCCGACGGGCACCAGCTCGGCGCGATACAACAGAATGTCAGCAGCCTGAAGTACCGGATAGTTGAGCAATCCCGCAGGAACGCTCTCCTCGCGGCTGGCCTTGTCCTTGAACTGGGTTTGCCGCTCCAGCTCACCCAGGGGCGTCAGAGTGTTGAATATCCAGGCCAGCTCGGTATGTTCCGGCACCATCGATTGCACGAACAGCGTGCACTTCGCCGGATCAAGCCCGGCCGCCAGAAGCGACAGCGCCATGTCGGCCGTGCGGGCGCGGAGATCGGCGGGCTCGTACGGAACCGTGATGGCGTGATAGTCGACGATGCAAAAGAACGACTCGTATTTGTGCTGCAGATCAACCCAGTTCTTTACGGCTCCAAGGTAGTTTCCGATGTGCAGTGAGCCCGAGGGCTGAATGCCGCTGAAGATGCGGGACATTGCGCGAAATTAAAGAGCGCGAGAGAGGAGTTGCAAGCAATTTCCGGAATTGATCGGGACAATAAAGAGCTCCTCGACGTCGCGCTTGAAGCAGCTCGCGCAGCCGCTTCGGTGATCCGTGACGCCACAGCACAGCGCGAGAAGCTGGTGTGGGAGACCAAAGGCAGAGCCGATTTCGTCAGCGAAGCCGACAAGGCGTCCGAGCGGCGAATCGTCGAGATCGTCAAACGCCGCTGTCCGGAGGCGATCGTTCTTGGCGAGGAGCTTTCTCCCACGACGCTCGCTTCCGACGGGATCGTCGTCATTGCCGACCCGCTAGACGGCACGACGAATTTTCTCCACGGCTATCCCGAATACTCGGTGTCGATCGCAATCGCCCGTGACGGAGTGCTTTGCGCCGGCGTGGTTCTCAACATCTCACGGGGGGACGAATTCACCACCGTGAAGGGCGGCGGCGCCTTTCTGAACGGACAGCGCATACGGGTTTCGACCCTCAGGGAGCCGGCCCGCGCGCTGATCGGAACCGGCTTCCCCTTCAAGACTCTCGAGAAGTTGCCACAGTATCTATCACAGTTCAGTTTGGTGATGCGCGGAACCGCGGGGATTCGTCGAGCCGGATCGGCTGCGCTCGACCTCTCGAACGTCGCGTGTGGCAGATTCGACGCGTTCTGGGAGCTCGTCCTCGCTCCGTGGGACGTCGCCTCCGGCATGCTGATGGTGCAGGAGGCTGGTGGAATCGTCACTGATCTGGAAGGCAATCCGGCGCAACCCAGCGGGGGAGCGTTCGTCGCCGGAAACCCCGCGATGCACGCATGGCTGCTCCAAACGGTGAGGCGCGCAAACATGAACAAAGGACAGACTGAATGAAGCTGGTTGAGTGCGTTCCGAATTTCTCCGAGGGCCGCCGGCCCGAAGTAATTGAAGCCATTCGTGCGGCAATCGCATCGGTTGACGGCGTTTCCGTCCTCGATGTCTCTTCGGATGCCTCGCACAACCGCTCGGTGA
>CATPBD010000211.1 GCA_955652265.1 uncultured Gemmatimonadaceae bacterium
ACCAACAGCCGGACGTAGCAACAATGCTGTCAGTAATGTCGCACCCGCGCAAAATTCTTGACCGGGTCTCGGGGAGAAACTGACCCCGCAACTGACCCCGCGAATCGTAAGTATATGGAGCGTACAGGGATCGAACCTGCGACCTCCTGGTTGCAAACCAGGCGCTCTCCCAGCTGAGCTAACGCCCCTCGACGCGAAATATAGACGCTCACGCGGCGCCCCGACAACGCGCTATTCGTGCGCCGTCAGAGGCTCCATCGTGCGCGGGTCGACCGGCACCTGCACTTCATCGCGGTAAGGCGACGTCATGAGCAATACACGCATGCGCGGGAATGCATCCATGAACGAGAGATAGCAAAAGCCCCATATGCCCAACAAACCGACAGCGACGCCCAGCTCCCAGATGCCAAGTGGGATGTTGCCAACCGCACCGTAGATCGAAGGATACACCTCGAGGTAACGGTGCAGCCAGAGTCCAACCACGGTCGACACCGCGAAGAGTAGCATCGTTGGGAGAAACACTTTCGCCGCGCGTGAGAGCAGCCCGAAGAAGGGGAGGACGAACATCAGGCCGACAGTGATCAGCGTTGGAATCCGCCAGCCTTCGATCAGGCGCAGCCGCATCCAATGTGTCTCCTCCCCGAGATTGCCATACCAGATCACCAGATACTGTCCAAAGGTGAGATAGCCCCAGAACGCCGTGAACGCGAAACACAGCTTGCCGAGGTCGTGGAAATGCTTGTCCTTGATCAGATCGTAGCGGCCGAGGAATCTGCGCCACGCCATGACGATGATCGTCCAGCTCGCCAGCGCCGCGACCCATCCTCCCATGAAGAACCACCAGCCATACATCGTGCTCTGGAAATGCGGATCGAGCGACATCGAGAGATCCCACGACAGCACGATCCATCCGAATGCAAAGGCGAACGCGAGGAAAACAGCGAGCTTGCCCTGCAGTGAATGGGTCGAGTGAAGCTCGCGACGCTCGTCCCGGAAACCTTTGCGCATTCGCTCGCGGAGGCCGCGTGCCCAGTCTGCGCCGGCCTCCGGCAGGATCCCGACATCGAGACGCACGGACGTATAGATGTACCAGACGCTGAGCGACGTGATGACGAGATAAATCCCGACCACTCTCGTGAAAAAGAATGGCGGATTCAGATAAATGGCTTTCTCGTGGATCGTCGGAGCGGTATTGCTCCACCAGAAAACGTGGTGCCGGCCCACGAACAGAATGAGCAGGATCAGGATGAACGCTACGGGGAGAAACGCGACGTAACCTTCGAGGAATCGAATGATCGGCCGCGACCACCGGGCAGTAGTAATCCGCTGCACGGCCACGAACATCACGCCAGCCGACGAGATCGAGGTAAAATAAAGCCAGTTGACCAGCAGGGCTCGCCAGACTCGATCTGGTGAAAAGAAGAGCCCAAGAACGAAGACGAGCAGTCCGAGGCCGGCCAGAACAATGCAAATGGTCTTGAGAATCGGCGGCGTCGGCCGATCGATTCCAGCCAGCACCTCCTCCCTGCTCTGGGCGTGCGCGTCGTGGGTGCTCATCGGATCAACAAGTTGCGCGGCTTGAAGAACGGAGCGGGGACATTGGGACCCATTCGTGTCGGGCCTGGCACCTTGTCACCGGTCACGCCTGGTGCAGCAAGCGGTCCAACCTCTACGGTCTTGCCGTTGACTCCCTCGAGCGCCCTCAGATAGTTGATGATGTCCCACCGGTCCATCTCTTCTATTCTGTTGTACGGCGGCATGAGCCCGCGGCCGTTCCGAATCATTCCGAAGATGTATCCGTCAGTGCGCCCCTTGGTCATGTCCATCGTGAGATTGATTCCCGGCATGCCGAATTTCGTCGCCGGACCATCTCCCATCGCGCGCTCCCCGTGACACACCGAGCAGTTGATCTGAAAATACTTTCTGACGTTTGCGAGCGAGGAATCCGATGCAGGAGTGGGATTCCGAAGCGATGCCATGGAATCGATCGTCGCCGGGAATGCACCGTACGACACCTGAAATCCAGCGACCGCCGTTCCAGTTGTTGGAACAGACATCTGCGGATTTCCGCGCGAGGGCGTGAGCGTGTCCTTCACCGGCTCCCACGTCCAGATCGACGGCTGGCGCTTGAAGTCGGTGAACCACTCGCACGCCGTGAGCATAAGCGGAAGTGCGAGCACGAGTGCGCGCCTTCTAGCGTTCAAGTCGCACCTCCACCGCTCCGTGCTCGCGCAGCAGCGCTTCGGCCGCGCGCGCCTTTTCGGGCGGACATTCGACCCAGACGCCGTAATCGTCGTGACTGAAACGCGGATCGTAACCCACCATCATCGTGAGCCGCGGAATGCGTGCGTTGATGAGGAGTCCCATCACGGTCGAGAGCCCTCCAATGAGCACCATGACCTCGAAGCCGAAGATCGTGTAGGGCACCCACGACGCGATCGGCTTCCCGCCGACCACCAGCGGCCAGTAATCCGAAACCCAGATCGCAATCCAGTACCCAAACGTCACACCCAGCAGACCACCGATGAGCGCGAAACGCCGTACGGGGCTCGGCGGCGCTCCGAGCGCTTCCTCGAGCTCGTGACGTGGCGTTGGCGTATAGACGCGGATCGCCCCTACTCTCTTCTCCTTGAGCGCTTCGATGGCGCTCACCGCGGCATCGAGCTCGTGGAATGCACCAAGGACGCCTCGCATCAGGCAAACTCTCCCGGCGTATCAGGCTCGAACTCGAAGTGTCTCCCGGTCGCGTCGATTCCGTGCGGGTGCGACCTTCTCAGTCGCGGGCGAACGATCTCCTTCACTTCCGCGATTGCGATCACGGGAAGCTGCTTGATGAACAACATGAACCACATGGAAAACCAGCCGAAGCTTCCAGCAAGGATGGCATAGTCCACCCACGTGGGACGGTAGCTCGTCCACTGCCACGGCTCGAATTCGTGCGACAGTGAGGGTACGACGATCACGAACCGCTCGAACCACATGCCGATGTTGATGGTGAACGAGATGATGAACAACCACGCCGCGTTCCGCCGCAGTCTCTGCGAGAACAGCGACAGGGGCAGTACCATGTTGCAAGTGTACAAAATCGCCGAAGCCCACCACCATTGTCCCCAAATGCGGTTCGCGAAAAAACTCTGCTCCGCTTCGTTGCCACTGAACCACGCCACGAACCACTCGTTCATGTAAGCGCACCCGACGATGAGGGAAGTGAACAGCGCCAGCTTCGCCGCAGCATCGAGGTGATTGATCGTCACGTAGTGCTTGAGCCCAAACCACTTTCTGAGCGGAATGATGATGGTGAAGACCATTCCCATTCCGGAGAAGATCGCGCCGGCCACGAAGTAGGGCGCGAAAATCGTGGTGTGCCATCCCGGCACCAATGACATGGCGAAGTCGAATGACACGACCGAGTGCACTGACAGCACCAGTGGCGTCGAGAGCGCGGCGAGGAACAGATATGCCCGCGCGAAGTGCCGCCATTCGTTGTCCGTATTCCGCCAGCCGAGGGAGAGCGTGGAGAAGATGCGCTTTCTGATCGGGCTGATGTTCTCCCTGTCCCGCAACACTGCGATGTCAGGGATCAGACCGATGAAAAGGAACGTGCTCGAAATCGTGAAGTACGTGAGGATCGCGAACACGTCCCACACGAGCGGGCTCTTGAACTGCGGCCAGATGTAGCGCCAGTTCGGATACGGCACCAGCCAGAAGAATTTCCACGGGCGGCCAAGGTGGAGAATCGGGAATAAAGCGGCCGTCATGACCGCGAACACCGTCATCGCTTCCGCGCACCGGTAGATCGTGGTGCGGAACCCAGCCCGGAAGAGATAGAGGATCGCCGAGATCAGCGTGCCGGCGTGGCCGATACCGATCCAGAAGACGAACGTGATGATGTAGACGCCCCACATCACGGGCGGATTGTAGCCGGCAACGCCGAGGCCGCTGTAGATCTGGTACATCCACGTCGCGATGCCGATCAGGAGGAAGAACACCGCGATCCCCAGACCGATGAACCACGCAACGGT
>CATPBD010000212.1 GCA_955652265.1 uncultured Gemmatimonadaceae bacterium
ACCTTGACCGCCTCCGCGAGCTGGTCGACGCCGCGCTTGAGAGCCGCGCGCGCATCGGTATTGAAGTGTAGTTCCTTGGCTGCCATATGATCGCTCTTTAGGTGTCTGGTTAGGCGACGACCGCGAGCACATCAGACTCGCGGAGGATCAGATACTGTTCGGTGTCGATTGTCACTTCAGTGCCGCTGTACTTTCCGTAAAGGACCTTGTCACCGACCTTGAGCTCCATCGGAACTCGAACGTTTTTCTCGTAGCGGCCCGGACCAACGGCGATGATCTCGCCCTGCTGCGGCTTTTCCTTCGCGGTGTCGGGG
This sequence comes from uncultured Gemmatimonadaceae bacterium, assembly GCA_955652265.1. Taxonomy (GTDB): domain Bacteria; phylum Gemmatimonadota; class Gemmatimonadetes; order Gemmatimonadales; family Gemmatimonadaceae; genus UBA4720. Next base: position 315 of record CATPBD010000212.1, read on the forward strand.
ATGAACAACCCGCCGCGCATCTGTTCGGTCTCCTCGAGCGCCTTGATCATGACGCGGTCTGCGAGGGGGGCGACTTTGGTGCTCGATTGTGTTTTTGTAGCCATAATTAGCTGCCCTTCTGCTGAAAATGTGGCTGGATAGTGGAAAACGCCTCTGTTAGCACTCGACAGTAGTGAGTGCTAAGGTGTCAACATAACTGGTTTTGGCGTCGCGCGTCAACCCGCAGGGGCGTTCGGCGGGGGAAGGAGCCCTTAAGCCTCAGTCAGCCAGGATTTGGTAGCCCAACCGGATCCCTTTAAGGGTCAGGAATGGGTCAACCAGCTCCAGCTCCGAGGAATGGGGCTGGATCGCCTCGGCCATGCCACCCGTTGCCAAAACCAGGGGCGCTTTCTTGTTTGGCCACTCCTTTTTTATCCGCCGGACGATTCCGTCGATCGAGTCTACCGCGCCGTAAAACACCCCGGCGCGAATGCATTCGTCCGTGCGTCTGGCAATCACCCGCTTCGGCGGAACGATATCAGTCGCCGGGAGCTGCGCGGTCCGTCGAAAGAGTGTGTCCGCCGAGATCATTATTCCGGGCTGGATCACCCCGCCCAGGAAAGTCCCATCGGCCGTAATGCAATCGTAGGTCGTTGCGGTACCAAGGTCGACCACGATTGTATCACGCTTGTGGATCCTGCTCGCCGCTAGCGTGTTGGCGATGCGGTCGGCGCCCACGGTCAAGGGCTCCTCCACATCCAGCTTCACTGGAAGCTCGGCGCGCGCGTCGATCATCACCGGCTTCCGACCGAAGCACATCTCGCACGCTTCCGCCAGCATGGGCGTGATCGCTGGTACAACGGAGCAAATTGCCGAACCCGTAATTCCCTCGGACGACCCGGTGGCATCACCGGTGATCGACCGAATCAGAATCGCGAGCTCGTCGGCCGTCCGCGGCGCGGCGGTAGTGAGACGCCAGTGCGATACGAGCTCCTCGTCGTCGAAGATTCCAATGGTGATTTCGGAGTTCCCGACGTCGAACACGACAATCATTGCGTATCCTCTAGAACGAGAGACCCAGATCGAAACGGAGCGACGCTGTCAGCGAGCGCCACCAGCAGCTCGCCGGCTGGAGTGATTCCCGCGACCCGGCCGAGCGCCGGTTGGATGCAATTCTTCCCCCGCGCCAGATCGCGAGCGTTGAACTCCTCCAGCTCCGCTTCGCCGAGCAGGCCGGTGGCGCGAGCCGCGGAGCGAAGAGCGGGGACGAGCTCGGCAAGAACATCCACACGCGACGTCCCCGGTTCAAGGCCCGCCGCACCTTCGATGTTCTCGGGCCGTCTGACATTGATCCCCAGTCCGATGGCGACCCACTCGACGGATTGCTCACGCCATCGTGCCTCAACGAGGACCCCGGCCAGCTTGCCTCGATCGACGTAAAGATCGTTGGGCCACTTGAGACGGATGGGTTCGCGCGCAAACCGATCGAGTGATTCCGCCGCCGCGAGTCCCACGCGAATCGACAGCACAGCAAGTCCCGACGTATCGTCAGGCCGCTCGATGAGGGTCAGCCAGAGGCCTGCTTCAGGTGACGAATCCCAGCGCTTCCCGCCCCTGCCACGCCCCGCCGTCTGCTCGTTCGCGATAACGAGTGTCCCGGCGGGAGCTCCGTCCGCCGCAAGGCGATGCGCGATATCCATCGTGGAGCTCGGTGATTCAAGAAGCTCGACACCTGGAAGGTCGAGCGCTTCCCTGAGCTCTGCTGCCGTCGCCCCGTCGAAGCGGACCGCGTCACCCGCGGGCGTATACCACCGCCAATACCGCGAGGCCGAGAATGATGCGATAGGCCGCGAAGATGCCGTAACTGTGCCTGCTCACGTACCGCATCAGAATAGAGATTGCGAGCCACCCGCTGATCGCCGAGGCGACCACGCCGCCCATCAGCTCGTTCGTCAGGCCGCCCTGCTGGAGCGCCTTCGGGCCCTCGAGCACAACCGCCGCGGCGATTATGGGCATGCTCATGAGAAAGCTGAATTCTGCCGCGCTCTCTCGATCGAACCGTAGCCCGCGCGCTGTCGTGATGGTGGACCCCGACCGCGACACACCCGGAATCAGCGCGACGACCTGCGAGAGTCCTACTAGCGCGGCATCGACCCACCTCATCTCGCCGAGAATGCGCCGCTGATCGACGAGCTTGTCCACGATCCACAGAACAATTCCGAGGACGATGAGTGCAATGGCGATGAGTTGAGGGCTCCTGAAGGCGGACTCTGCCTTCGACTGCAGCAGGAGGCCGCCGATCGCACCGGGAATCGTGGCAATGATCAAGTACACCACACGACGTTTCTCGGGAGTCTCGATTCGGCCGGTGGTGATGATTCCGAACGCCGCGCGAATGAGTGCCAGCCATTCCATTCGAAAGTACCAGAGTACCGCGAGAAGAGTCCCGAAGTGGAGCGCGACATCAAATGCCAGCCCCGGATCTTCCCAGCCGAAGAGCCAAGGCGCGAGAATGAGGTGCGCGGAGCTGCTTATCGGCAGGAATTCGGACAATCCCTGGATGACGCCGAGGAAAATCGCCTGGAGAGGAGTCATTTTGTTTTGGTGGGGAGTGATTGGCGATAGAGCGACTCATACTGCGTGACGATGGCGTCGCGAGAGAAGCGTGCACGTGCATCCTTGGCCGCGAGCTTGCTCATTGCAGCCCAGCGTGCTGGATCCTGCAGAATCTCGAGAGAGGCGGCCGCCATTCCCGGAACGTCTCCCACCGCGCAAAGGATTCCCGTCTCTCCGTCGCGGACAACTTCCGGAAGACCGCCAGCGTTCGTCCCAACGACCGGAACTCCGGACGCCAGCGCTTCGAGCGCGCTCAGTCCAAACGACTCGCTTTGGCTCGGCAGCAGAAACAGGTCGGCCGCTGCGAGTAGCGGGGCGATCTGATCGAGCTTCCCGAGGAACGAAACTGACTCCTCCAGGCCAAGCATGCGCGCTTCCTCTTCGGCGGCGGGTCTGTCCGGTCCGTCGCCGATCATCACGAGCACGCTCGGGAGCTCGCGATTTACCTCCGAATAGATGCGGATCACATCTCGAACTCGCTTCACGGCGCGAAAATTCGACACATGCATCAGAATCGGCTTCGACCGTCCGAACTGGTTTTTGAGGAGCGGCGGATATTTCTCGCGGTTGTAGACGTCGGGATCGATGAAGTTGTGGATCACGTCGATCTCGAGGCCCTCGCAGCCGAAGGCCCGGCAGGTTTCCTCCCGCAAATAGCTCGAAACGGCCGTTATGCGGTCCGACTTCTCGATCGAGAACTTGGTGATTGGAAAGAACGAGGGATCCTGACCCACGATCGTTATGTCGGTTCCGTGCAGAGTCGTGATCAGGTGGACATCCTCTTTGGTCTCGCGGAGCATCTCGCGCGCGATCCACGCGCTGGTTGCGTGGGGGATGGCGTAGTGACAGTGGAGCAGCTCGAGCCCGTGAGTGCGAACGACCTCGTGCATACGGACGGCGAGCGCCAAATCGTACGGCGGAAACTCGAAGAGCGGGTAGCGGCCGACGTCGACTTCATGAAAGAAGATGCGCGGAAGAAAGGACGGAAGCCGAAACGGCTGCCGATACGTGATGAAATGGACTTCGTGCCCGCGGTCGGCCAGCGCAATCCCCAGCTCCGTCGCGACGGCGCCGGACCCGCCGTACGTCGGGTAGCAGGTAATTCCAATCTTCACTCAGCTCTCTCCCACCACTCTCGCGCGACGGTCAGAGCGCGAGAGTCATCAGGATTTACGTTTGTGACAGCCGCGGCAGGCAACTGGTGCCTGATCCACGTGCGTTGGCGCTTGGCGTACTGCCGTGTCTCAATAATGACCCGCTGCGTAGCTGATGACAAATCGAGCACGCCTTCGACGTGTCTACGCATTACAGCATAACCGCTCGCTTTCCAAGCCGGCGCGTCGGGGGGAACAGTGCGCATCAGCTCACGGACTTCATCTGCCCAGCCTGCTCTGAGCATTTTGTCGACTCGTGTTTCGATTCTCGAGCCGAGTGCCGACCCGGGATCCACAACCAGATACGCTGCCTTCTGGCCGTTGCCTTCAGCGGACTTCGTAGCTTTGTCCCGCGAGTGAAGATCGCTGATACGGGACCCGGAAAGCACTGCAGTCTCAATCGCTCGGAGTAGCTGGGTACGGCCGAGGTGGGCTCGTGCCGGATCGAGCTCTTCGCACCACCGCCGCAGCTCGTCGACGGATTTTGTCGCAAGCTCCCGCTCGAGTCCCGCACGCTGAGCAGGATCCTGGTCGGGCGCGGAGAAGAGCGGTTCGACCAGCGCTTTGATGTAGAGTCCCGTTCCGCCAACAATCACCGGGTCTTTTTCGATCTCGCCGGCGTTTTCGATCCATTCATCGGCCTCCGTTGCCCACCTCGCGGCAGAGTAACGCTCTTCGGGTTCGACGACGTCGATTCCGTAATGGGTCACGCGGACGCACTCCTCGCGTGTTGGCTTGGCCGTTCCAACGTCGAAGCCGCAATAGACCTGACGCGAATCCGCGCTGACGATCGCCCCGTTGTAGATCTCGCAAAGCTCCAATGCGAGGTGGGACTTTCCCGCAGCCGTCGGACCGCAGATGACGCGCAGCCTATCGCCGGCCAAACCGCCGCTCTACTTCATCCCAGGTGAGGTGGACAATTGTCGATCGGCCGTGAACGTCGTGCGCCGGCAGGACCGTGTCGCGAAGGGAGGCGAAGAGTGAGCGCATCTCCGATTGCGATAGCTCCTCACCAGCCTTGATGGCCGCTTTGCAGGCGACGGTTGCCGCGAGGCGCTCATGTTTCGCGGCGGCGCCGGCGACACGATCTCCGGTGAGAGCGTCCAGCGTCTCGCGCAAGCAACGCTCGGCGTCGAAGCGCGGATGTGGCATCGGCACGGTGTTCACGATGAGCGTGTGTCCTCCAAACCCTTCGACCTCGAATCCCAACCGTTCGAGGTATTCGCGATTGGCGTCGAACGCTTCGCCTTCCGCCGGACCGAGGTGAAGTGTCAGTGGAAGCAGGAGTCGCTGCGCGGGAGCTGCCCCGCTTTCCAGCGTGTGCATAAACTGTTCGTACAACACGCGCTCGTGCGCGGAGTGCTGATCGATGAGCACGAGTCCATCCTCGTGCTCGAACGCGATGTAGGTGTGTCGGAGCTGCATCAGCGGCGGTATCGGAGCTGGAGGGGCCGCAACCTCGCTTGTGTCATCAGCCGCGAATTGTCCCGCGGGGTCCGCGAATTCGGGAACGGACTGGTCGAATAGCGGCACGTCTCGAGCGATTGGTGGCCGCAGGATCTCGGACCCCGGATTTTGTGGAAAATCGACGGGACGAAATGCGAAGCTCGATCCGCGGAACCCGAGCGATGCGGCGCTGTCGAAATTCCCCAAGGCGCGTCTGACCCCCGCCTCGACCGCGCGCTCAACCGTCCATCGGTCGCGGAAGCGAACCTCGGCTTTGGCGGGGTGCACGTTCACATCGACCGCGTCACCGGGCACCGTGACGTTGAGAAAAAACGACGGCCTGACTCCGGCTACAATCGTCGACCGGTACGCCGCTTCGACGGCGCGAGCGATCCCCGCATCGCGCACCGCACGACCGTTGATCGAGAGAAACGCGCGACGTGTCGAAGTTCCGACATCGGCGGGTCTCTGAACGAGACCGCTTGTATGAATGGGACCGGAGACGTCGTCGACGTCGAGTAAGTCCTCTGCGTACCGTCCGCCCCATATCGCGCCCAGTCGCGAGCGGATGCTGCTCACCGGCGGAAGCGTGAGCGCGTTCTTGCCATCGTGGGAGACATTTATCCGAACGCTCGGCTGGGTGAGCGCGAGGGCCGTGAGCGATTCTACCGCGCTTCTCCACTCCGACCTTGCGCTCCGCAAGAACTTGAGACGGGCAGGTATGTTGTGGAATAGTTGAGCGACTGAGACAGTCGTCCCGCGCCGCCGCGCGATGCGCTCTGCTCGACCGATCTCACCTCCGACGACCTTTGTCGACGTGCCTTCTCCGTCCGCCGCCGCCGTCTGGATCTCGAAGCGCGACACAGACGCAATGGCCGGCAGGGCTTCTCCTCGAAAGCCAAAGGTCGGCACACCCACGAGGTCGGCGGCCTTTTTGATCTTTGAGGTACCGTGACGCGCCAGCGCGAGTGGAACGTCCTCGGCCGACATGCCCGCGCCGTCATCACTCACCCGAACCAGCTTGCGGCCGCCATCCTCGAGCGTGACCTCGATTGCCGTTGCGCCGGCATCGATCGAGTTCTCGACCAGCTCTTTCACCACCGACGAGGGCCGCTCGACCACCTCGCCCGCCGCGATCTGGTCCGCGACTGCGCTCGGGAGAATTGAAATCAAAGTCATGCTGACTCCGAACTTACCAATCCTTTCCCCTCGGCGGGGTGGGGACGTTCTTTTTTTGCCGCTTGCCTTGAACGTCGGTCTCCTTGTCCTCGGCAGCATTGAGCACCGCTTCTGCCTGTTGTGGCGTCATCCCCGGAACCGGCTTGGGAGCGGGCGCCTGATTCTGGCTCTGCGCCGGAGAAGGACTGGGATTGGCGCTCTTGCCGCCACCGCCACCACCACCGCCTCCTCCTCCCCCACCCCCGCCGCCTTTCCTCTGACGAAGAGCGAGCTCGTAGTTCCAGCGCGCATCTGAATCAGCAACCGCGACCTCGAGTATTTGCTTGTAGCGATAAAGCGCGCTGTCGAGATGCGCGTCGACGGAATCTTTGGCGCGCCGGCCCTCGACGAGGTAGTCGAGGCCGAGGTTGAATCTCGCATGGTGCCTGACTTCTGCGTCCTTTGAATCCGCGGCTCGCGTGAGCGGCGGAACTGCGGCCTGAAGAGAGTCGCGCTTGAGGAGCGTTGTCCCCGAGTTATACAGTGCGATCGCAGCCTTGTCGCGCTCCGGCGCGCGTCGGCATGAAGCTGTGAGCAGAAGCATCGCGGCGGTAGTGGCCGCGGCGGCGACTGCTTTTCTCCGACGCCGACGCGTCTGCGAGAATGTGTCGACAGCCAGCAGGAGCAGCGCCCCCAGCACGAACCACTGAAACTGTGTGCCGAGGTTCTCGCCCGAGACGACGGAGCGCGGACTCGCGTGCAGATTGTTGAGAGCCTGCCGGATCTTCCCAGCCTTGTCCGGGGTCCGCGCCTCGATGAACACACCTTTCGCTTCATCGGCGATCTGCTTTAGTAGTTGGGGATCGTAGTGGGTGACGACAATGTTTCCGTTTTGATCCCGCTTCAGCGTCGCCACCCGGTTCTCGACGATCGGAATGGTGGAACCAGCCTGAGTGCCGAAACCAACGGTGACGACAGTTACGCCCATGTCTCGCGCCTGCCGGGCTGCGGCCAGGACCTCATCAGGATTGTCGAAGCCTTCGCCGTCACTCATGAGAACGGTCGCGCGGTCACCCGGGTTCTTGTTGAGCGCGAGCAGAGTGTTGGCCTGGCGCAACGCACTCGCGAGCGAGCTTCCGCCCTGACCGACGATCGAAGGGTCGAGATTTTGCAGAAACAAATCGAGAGCGCTGTTGTCGACGGTGAGCGGCGTGAGGATGTAGCTCCGTCCGGCAAACGCCAGCACTGCAAAGCGGTCGCCCGGAGAGAGATCGCGAAGCCGGTTGATTTCCTGCTTCATCGCCTGGAGGCGACTCGGCTTTTCATCGGTTGCCAGCATCGACAACGAAGCATCGAGTGCGAGCACGACGTCAACGCCCTGCGCCTTCACGACATTCTGCTCAACTCCCCACCTCGGCCCGGCGATGGCCAGTCCGAGAAGAAGTGTGGCGAGCGCCGCACGCAACACCCGAGTCCAGGCGCGGTGCGGCGT
>CATPBD010000213.1 GCA_955652265.1 uncultured Gemmatimonadaceae bacterium
ATGTAGATCCCTGTCGCTCATCGCCGTCCGCTCCATCCGCTCCCCCGGTCAGGAGGAACAGTCTAGAGGGTGACAGTTCTACTGGCGCCTCTGGGTGACATTATCATCGGTGTTCAACACTGTTTCCTGTCAGACCCCTTTTTCGTTACACCCCGAGAGCAATTAAGGCGTTATCGATCCGCTTGAGTGAAAGGTCCCGCCCCATTTGGACCAGCATTTCGAAGATTCCCGGGCTCACACTGAGCCCGGTCAGGGCGACTCTCAGGGGCTGGAAGATCTTGCCTGCGCTGACTCCCCTGGATTCTGCCAGCCCTCGCAGGGATGCCTCGAGCGGGCCTGGCTCCCAGCTAGTCGTGTTGGCCAGAGCTTCCCGACTCGCGCGCAGCAACTCGGCGGATTCCACCGGGTCTTTCCAGTTTTTTGCCACCGCAGTTGGGTCGTACTCGATGTTGTCGAGAAAATAGGGAGCAGCCTGCCGCACGATGTCATCGATCGTCCGGGAGCGAATCCGCAGGAGATCCAGCAAGCGAAGGTACCAATCGCGTCTCTCGACCAGCTCTTCCTCGGTCGCAAGACGCGCGGATATGATCGCTGGTGTGACGCGGGGCTCGAGCTCTTCGATTGGAATCATGGACAGATGCTGGCCGTTCATCCACTCCAGCTTCTTGGGATCGAAGATCGCGGCCTTCTTCTGGAGACCATCGACGCTGAACAGCTCGATCATCTCGGGCATTGTCATCACTTCGCGATCTCCGCCCGGAGACCAGCCGAGCAGCGCCAGGAAGTTGAGCATCGCCCCAGGAAGAAGTCCGTAATGCTGGTAATCTCCAACAGCCGTTGCACCGTGGCGCTTGCTCAATTTCTTCCCGTCGAGCCCGTGAATCATGGGAAGATGCGCGAACGTCGGCAGGGGTGCGCCGAGCGCCCGGTAGAGGAGAATCTGTTTCGGCGTGTTCGAGATGTGATCGTCGCCGCGCATGACGACGGTGATGCCCATCGCGATGTCATCAGACACTACCGCGAGATTGTAAATAGGAGTCGCGTCCGAGCGAAGGATGACGAAATCCTCGATGTCCTTGTTGGGGAAGGCGATCCTCTGGTGGACGAGATCGTTCCACTCTGTTGTTCCTTCGGGAACGCGGAAGCGGATCACGTACGGCTCTCCGGCCGCGACTCTCCCCTCCACCTCTTCGCGCGGGAGACGATCACAACGCCGATCGTACTTGAATGCCTCCTTGCCTGACTGCGCCTGTCGCCGGCGCTCTTCCAACTCGGCCGGGGTGCAAAAACAGCGATATGCGGCACCAGTCTCGAGCAGCTTGCGTGCGTCGGCCTGGTGGCGGGCGAGGTTTGCCCCCTGATAAACAACGCCGTCGTCCCAATTGAGGCCGAGCCACTCCATTCCCTCGAAGATCGCGCGCGTGCTCTCGTCGGTGCTGCGTGCCTTGTCGGTGTCTTCAATGCGAAGAAGGAATTCTCCGTCGAATTTCCGCGCGTACAGCCAGTTGAAGAGCGCGGTGCGCGCTCCGCCGACGTGGAGATATCCCGTCGGGGAAGGGGCGAAGCGAAGGCGCGGTCTGTCGGGTCGGGCGTTGGTCATGAGCGAATCAAGAATGAAAAGCGGGTCCACACTGGATGCGCGGACCCGCCGAGCGGAGAGAGAGGGATTCGAACCCTCGATACGCGTTTCCACGTATGCCGGTTTAGCAAACCGGTGCCTTCAGCCTCTCGGCCATCTCTCCGGGAGAGTTTCGGAAGTTATTGGCGCCGAGAGGGTTCTACAACCCTTTCACTAGGGGTTGAGACTGGGGCGCTGAGGCTGGCCGGCGCTGGCGAAACGCTTCGCACGCGTGCATCAATTTGATGAACGCATAGCTGGAGGTGGAATGTTTCCCCGTTACACTCGCAGGCTAATTGCGCTACTTCCGACCGTAGCGCTGATTGCTGCAGCCGCGTCTCCGCTCACGGTCGTTGAATATCTGCTCCCGCGCGAACGCGCCTTCCCGCACGATCCGGCTGTCGGTCATGACGGGATCGTCTGGTACACTGACCAACAGAACAGCTTCATCGGCCGCCTGGACCCGGCCACTGGAAAGATCACTGACTATCCGACGCCGACTCCGGCGTCGGGACCGCACGGGATCGTCATTGCTCCGGACGGCGGCGTCTGGTACACGGCCAATCGGATCGGCAAGATCGGGCGCCTCGATCCCAAGACCGGAAGGATCGAGGAGTATTCTCTGCCCGCCGGAGCGCGCGATCCGCACACCCCTCTCATTCGCAATGGATTTGTCTGGTTCACGGTGCAACAGGGCAACATGTACGGTCGTTTGGATCCGCGAACGCGTGAGGCAAAAGTGTGGGCTGTGCCGACGAGCCGAGCGCTTCCGTATGGAATGGTCAACGCTCCCGACGGGTCGATTTGGATTGCATTGTTCGGAACCAACAAGCTTGGGCATATCGATGCCGAGACCGGCGCACTTCGGGAAATCACTCTCCCCGAAAGTGGCGCGCGCCCGCGACGTCTCGTCGTAGACGAATCGGGAATGGTGTGGTATAGCGATTTTGCGCGCGGCTATCTTGGCTCCTACAACCCGAAGACTGGCGCCTTCAAGGAATGGCTTTCACCGGGCGGTGCCAGCTCGGCGCCATACGGGATGGCGATCGCGCCGGACGGACGCATTTTCTACGACGAAGCGCGCAGCGGAACAATCGTCGCGTTCGACCGAAAGACGGGGAAGACCGAGACGGCCAGGATCCCCACCCCCGGCTCGATCGTTCGAAACATCTCCGTCGACAGCACGCGAAACAGAATCTGGCTCGCTCTGAGCGGCATCAGCCGGCTCGGAAA
>CATPBD010000214.1 GCA_955652265.1 uncultured Gemmatimonadaceae bacterium
CCACCACCGCCACCACCGCCACCACCGCCACCGCGCCGGCCAGTCGACGAAGCAGTACCCGATCGGCGGCCACCTGTGGTGTCGGTCGAAGACGCCGTAGACGATGCTGTCCCGCCCGGTCCAAAGCCACGTGCCTGCCGCGCCGCAGCCTGCGCGGCCTTCAACGAGTCGGGACTGACCCCTAGAACCGGAGCGACCGTCGCCGCGTCCTTTGCGATTCGTATCGCATCGCTCGGCACCGCGAGAACGTTGTCTTTCCGCAAGATGTCCATCACCACCTGTCCGTTCATACCGGGCATGAGCGCGCCGTCAGAGTTTGTGAGACTCACGAGAACCGGGAACATCGTGACGCTCGATTGCACGACCGCCTCCGGCTCGACTTGCTCCACGACACCCGCGAATTTCCGATTCGGGAACGCGTCTACAGTCACCGTAGCCGTTTGACCCGACTTGACATTGCCGATGTCCGTCTCGTTTACGAATGCGCGCATCCTGATCTTGCTGAGGTCGGCCATTTGGAGAATGGTCGTACCCCCGCTCGCCGCGGTCGAGGCTGACGTGATTACCGTCCCCACCGAGACCGGCCGTAGGATGATCGTGCCGTTCGTCGGCGCGGTAACCGTAGCATCTTCCAATTGGAGTTTCGCGGTCGAGAGATTCGTCCGCGCCTTGATGACGGCAGCATCCGCGTTCGCGAAAGCGAGCGTCGCCGCCTCCATCTCGGTCGCCGTGATGATCTTCTGCTGGTACAGATCCGCGGATCGGTTGCGCTGGGCCAGCGCGACGGCCCTTGATACAGTCGTCGAGCTGAGATCAGCCGCCGCCTGGTCGTACGCATTCTGCACAGTGCGTGGGTCGATCTGAACCAGCAGATCGCCAACCTTCACGTTCGATCCGACATCGACGGGCATCTTGATGATCGTTCCCGAGGCTTTGGACTTGACATCGACGATGTTGATCGGTTCCACAGTCCCGTTCGCCTGCGCGCTCAGGACGATGCTGCGCCGCTCCGCCGGAGCGGTCTCGATGACGAGCGCCGGATCAGTGCTCTTCGTGCAGGCGCCAAGCGCAACGAGCGCCGCCAGTGCAACGCTCCTGAACCCCGGAACGTCAAGCGCCCGTCGTCGCGACAAGGATTTATCTATTTCTGTCATTTGATTGCTTGAAGATTCTGGACTCTTGATCACCGCAGTTCCTGTCCGATGAGGGCCTCGAGCTGCGCCCGTGCGATCCGGTAATCGTATCGCGCCTGAATCAGCGCCTGTTCCGCCGTCGCCAACGCCGCCTGCGACGTTATGAGATCGAGGAGAACCGATGCGCCGATGTTGTAACGCTGCTGCTGCACCCGAACATCTTCCTGGGCCGCCGCCACTGATGCGACCTGCACCGCCACCCTTTGGGACGCGCCCCGGAGCGCCCCTATGTATTGCGTCAGAGATTGCTGTTGCCCCAGCTCCGTGTCACGCAGTGCCACCTGCGCGTTCACTTCGGCGACCGTCGCGCGCACGACTTGCTCTTCGCGCTGGAAATTGTTGAAGACAGGGTATGAGAGCGCGAACGACAACCGTCCGTTGTACGCAAAATCGCCGTTGCTAAGGCCGAAGCGCGGATCAGTGCCGCTGCCGGTGCGCGAATAGCTCGCGCTCAACGATGGGAGATACGTCGCTTTCGATGCTTTCCGTGATTCCTCGGCCGACTCCACATTCGCCTGCGCCTGCTTCACTGCCGGTCCCTGCTTCGCGAGAGATGCAAGCTCCGCGCTGTCAGGGAGCGCCGCCATGTTCTCCTGCAGCGAAGCGGGATCCGCGGTAACCGGCACTTCCGACCCAACCAACCGGGTGAGCGCAGCATCTGCTGCCTCCTTGTTGGTCTGAGCAGTAATCAGGGCTAGCTGCGCGTTTCCAACCTGGACTACACCGCGCAGCGAATCCGATCTCGTCGCGACTCCTGCGCGTACTTTTGCCACCGAGCTCTTGAACTGCTCGGTTGCCTGCGCCATTTGCAGGTCCGCGGCATCGCGACTCTCTATCGCCGCAAGCACTGCGTAATATTGCTGCTTCACCAGCAACGCGACGTTGTACTTTACCGCGACGCGATTGGCTTCGGCGGCGGCGATGCCGTAATTCGCGGTTCTGAGCGCGTACAACCGCTGCCCGCCATCGAACAGCGTCATGTTGAGAGACAGGCCGGTGCTGTTGGTTGGCGCCGACGTAATGGCGACCGTCTCGCCATTCTGATTGACGCGTGTCCCCCCGCCGCCCAACTGGATCGCCCTGCCCGCGCTGAGAGTCGCACTGGGCAGGATCGCGCCAATCGCCGACACCTTGGCTGCCTTGCTCGTTCTCTCGAGGCCTTCGGCCTGAACCGCCAGAGGATCATTCTGCTGGGCCATGCGGACCGCTTCGTCGAGCGAGATCTTTCGCGCACTGTCAGGGGCCCGGGTGAGCCCAGGCTGAAGACCAGGCTTGAGGACCTGCGCCCCTAATGTGGGGACGACGGCCAGGGAAAGCGCCAGCGTTATGGCCGGGAGTAGTCTCATCGGCCGCTCTTTATCGGAAGACATTTGATTGCGAAGCCAGCCCAGTTTGGCAAAACGAAAGGGCCGCACCAAGATTGCGGCCATTTAATAAATACGCCCAACTCGGCAGTTGTGCTGAAATCGCTCCCCCGACACTTCACGCTTGTCAGGTGGTAGACAGCTTCGGTTAGCGCGTAGCGCTCGCGAGCATTCGACTCTTAAGCGTCGCCAGCCGGCGCCGCACCGACCCGTCCATGACGGTATCGCCAACTTTCACGATCACGCCGCCCAGAATCTCAGGGTTGATGGCGATGTGCGGCACCACGCGCTTTCCGAACAGCCGCGAGAGCTGCCGTGCAAGCGCATCCCTTTCGGGCTCGGCCGGCTGGCGGGCGACGGTGACGTTCGCGTGCACTCTGTCCTCCGACTCGTCGATGAGCGCCCGGTACTCGGACGCAATCGCGGGAATCACCATCTGACGCCGCTTCATTATTACGGTCTCGAGGAAACGGAGAAAGAGCGGCGGAACCCGGTTGCCGAGGGCGTTCGCCAGGATCTCGATCTTGCGCGACGCGGCGAGCTTGGGGGATTCGAGAAAGGTCTTGAGAGTCTGATCCTCCTGCATTGCCGAAGCAACTGACTCGATCAGCACTCCCCATTCCTCCTGCTTCCCCTCCCTTTTCGCGAGGACCAGCAGTGTCTCCGCGTAATTGCGGCCGATAGTGGCGTCGTTCATCCGCGCTTCACCTCGGTAATCGGTATCGAAGCGAGAAAGGTCTCGACGATCTTCCGATTGGACTGATCGTCCAGATTCTTCTCGATCACTTTGCTAGCTCCGGCGATAGCCAGCTCGATCGCCTCGCGCCGCAGCTCGGCGATCGCGTTCTCCTTCTCCATCTCGATCTCGCGTCGCGCCCGCTCAAGCATCGCCTGCTGCTGCTGGTGTGTCTCCTCGATCATCTGGGCACGAAGTTTTTCTCCGGCCTGTCTCCCTTCGACGATGATCTTCTGTGCCTCGACTCGAGCCGCCTCGATCTGCTTCAGCTGTTCGGCCAGAGCGCGCGCCGCCTCCTCACGATCCCGCTTCGCTCCCTCGATTGCCTCTTCCAGCGCTTTCTCTCGCGCCTCGACGGCGGCCGTGATCTTCGGGAACACGAGCTTGCCGAGAATGGCGAAGAGGATAAGGAAGATGACGAGCGTCCAGAACATCAGCCCACCAGCGGGCGACAGCAGGTCGCCTGACGGTGCCGTCGTCTCTTCCGGTATGGTTACCGTGTGCTGCAGAAGGGCGAAAATGAAAATCATCATGGAATAGTTGCCCGTAGGTCAGGGGTGGTGGATCGCGGTGCGGGCACGCCACCGCAATCCGCGGCCGCCCCGGTTAAAACTTGCGCTGAATCAGGAACGCGATAACCACGCCGAACAACGCGACGCCTTCGATGAGCGCCGCGAAGATGATGGCGCCGGTTTGAATCCGTCCTGCCATTTCCGGCTGACGCGCCATTCCATCCATCGCCTGTCCAGCGAGACGTCCGATGCCGATACCCGCCCCAATTGCGGCGAGACCGGCGCCGACGCCTGCGCCGAGCATTCCCCACGCGCCCGAATACTCTTTGGTGAACGTTGTTGCGGCCTGAAGCAGCGGAAAGATTGAGACCATTTTGTATTCCCCTTCATCTATCGTGATATGTCATGCTCGCGACCTTCCGGTCGCCGCCCGTCACCGGGAACAAGTCCCAACGGACCTCTCCAGCCCGCTCGGCCGGATACCTACGCGAAGTTGAGCACACTCCGCATCAGTGCGCACCTTCCCGGATCAATCCAATGAACACGCTGGAAAGAAGCGTAAAGATGAACGCCTGCAAAATTGCAACGAACAACTCCAGAACTGAAATTCCAATCCCCATCAGAATGGGGACCGGCACCAGGAACCAGCTTCCGAAAGTGAAGATCAGACTGATGAGCGCAAGCAGCACCACGTGGCCCGCCGTCATATTGGCGAATAGACGAATCGCCAGCGCGAATGGCTTGGTGAACTTGCCGATGATCTCGATGGGAGTCAGGATCGGAGAGATGAAGAGCTTCATTCCGAGCGACATGTCGTCCGGCCAAAAGATGATCGTCTGGATGTATTTCTTCCCTTGAGCCTTCATCCCGGCAAGTTCGATCGTGACGAAAGCCACAATCGCCAGGGTGGCGG
>CATPBD010000215.1 GCA_955652265.1 uncultured Gemmatimonadaceae bacterium
CCCACTACGAGCGTACCGAAGATGAGCGGCACGATGATCGATTTGATCATCCGGAGGAATACAGTCGACAGCGGTTTGAGCGATACCGCGAAGTCCGGCGCTAGCATGCCGATGACGACCCCGACGACCATCGAGATCATTATCCACGATGTCAGCGGGATGCGGCGGAGATTCCTATAGATCATAAAGGAGGAAAGGATATGTGACTTAACTGCCACTCCCGCCTGTTCTGTTGCTTCTCGATCCCGATCAACCAAGATGCCATGGTGACAGCTTCCCGCCTGTTCAGTTGCAGTTCAGCTTTCGATCAACTCACGGCCATGGGCGGTGGCGGCTCAATCGGCACCGGCCCTGACCCACGTCGAAGGGTAGAGTGGCCGTACCCGTATATGATGTAAAGAGCGAGGCCGATCAGGAGCCACCAGCCGAATCGGACCCACGCGAGATGCGGAAGCCCCTGCATGACAAAAACGCAAAGTCCGGCGCCGACGATCCCGACACCGTGCACGAACGGAACTCTGAACGGCCGCGGGCGCGATGGATCGGTGTAGCGCAGCACGATGACGCCAATGCATACGAGCGCGAAAGCGAAGAGCGTCCCGATATTCGTGAGATCGTACGTCTCGCCGGCGTCCCCTATCAGCGACCAGAGCGCGACGAATACGCCCGTGAGTATCGTCGTTACGTAAGGCGTCCGGTATTTTCCGTGAATCTTGCTCGCCCAGTGCGGCAACAACCCGTCGCGCGCCATCGCAAAGAAGATCCGGGGCTGGCCGTACTGGAAGACCAGCAGCACCGCTGCCATCGAGAACACTGCGCCCAACGCTACGACCTTCGCGATACTCGTCATCCCGGTCGCCTTGAGTGCGTATGCGAGCGGATCCGCAGCCGTGCCAAGGTCCTTGGACGGCACCATTCCGGTCAGCACTGCGCCAATGACGATGTAAATCACCGTACAAATCGCCAGACCACCAAGAATTCCTATCGGCAGATTCCGTTGCGGGTTCTTCGTCTCCTCAGCAGCGGTGGAAATCGCGTCGAACCCGATGTAGGCAAAGAACACGATTGCGGCGCCCTGATGGATTCCCTTGAAGCCGTTCGGCGCGAAGGGGTGATAGTTAGCGGGGTTGATGTGCTGCGTACCCATCACGATGAAAAGCGCCAGCACGATGAGCTTTACCGCAACCATGATGTTGTTGGCGCGCGCACTCTCCCTTACCCCCAGGAGCAGCAACCACGTGATGAGCGCCACGATCGCGAATGCCGGGACATTGATCAGAATGGGCATTCCCGCGATTCGCGGCGCTGTGTCGAGAAGCCCGTGCACGTCCGGGTTCGAGCTGAGCAAGGCAGTACGATACCCGGTGGTGAGCCAGACGGGAATCGAAACCCAGTCCCCGACCAGCGACTTGAAGTAGTCACCCCACGATATCGCCACCGCGACATTGCCGACGGCGTACTCGAGTATGAGATCCCATCCGATGATCCACGCCACGAGCTCGCCGAGCGTCGCGTAGGAGTACGCGTACGCGCTTCCCGCCTGCGGGATCATCGATGCCAGCTCGGCGTAACACAAACCCGCCAGCGCGCACGCCCCGCCGAGCAGCAGGAAGGAGATGACCAGAGCGGGGCCCGCACCGAGACGGACGACGTGTCCAGCCGCATCGACCTGTCCCGCCGCGGCCGAGCCAATCGAGCCGAAGATACCGGCTCCTATCACCGCGCCGATCGCGAGCATGACAAGATCGCCGGCACCGAGTGCCCGCTTCAGTCCGTTCGGATTTTCTCCCTCGGCAAGGAGAGCCGCAATCGGCTTCCGAGCGAACAGTGACTTGATCAAGCCACCGCGCTCTTGACGCGCATCGCGTAGAACGACCGCCACACGAAGGTCACGGAGATGAGAAAGAACACGGCCGACAGCACGTGCGTAAGAGTGTTGCCGCGCGTCTCCGTAAGCGATACGGCGAGCTCGACCGCCAGCAGCCCGAACAGCGTCGTGAACTTGATGATCGGGTTGAGCGCAACGGAGGAGGTGTCCTTGAACGGATCGCCAACGGTGTCTCCTACCACTGTCGCTGCGTGGAGCGGAGTTCCTTTCTGGTTGAGCTCGACCTCCACGATCTTCTTGGCGTTGTCCCAGGCGCCACCGGCATTGGCCATGAAGATGGCTTGGAAAAGACCGAATAGAGCGATGGATATGAGATAGCCAACGAAGAAATACGGCTCGACGAAGGCGAAGGCCAGCGTCGCGAAGAACACCGTCAGGAAGATGTTGAACATTCCCTGCTGCGCGTACTTGGTGCTGATCTCGACCACCTTCTTGCTGTCCGCCACCGACGCTTTCGCGGCGCTCTCGAGATTGATGTTCGCCTTGATGAATTCGACAGCGCGGTACGCACCGGTAGTTACCGCCTGAGTCGACGCGCCGGTAAACCAGTAGATCATCGCGCCGCCAGCGATGAATCCGAGTAGGAAGGGCGGATGAAGAATCGACAGATTGGCGATGAACTCCGGACGCAGGCCGTGGGTGAGACCGAGGATAATCGAGAAGATCATCGTCGTAGCGCCTACGACTGCCGTTCCGATGAGAACTGGCTTGGCAGTCGCCTTGAACGTGTTGCCGGCGCCGTCATTCTCTTCGAGAAGATGCTTTGCTCTCTCGAACTGCGGATCGTACCCATAGTCGTTTTGAATCTGCCGGTGAATTCCGGGCACCTGCTCGATCAGCGACAGCTCGAAAATCGACTGAGCGTTGTCGGTCACCGGTCCATACGAATCAACTGCTATAGTCACCGGTCCCATTCCCAGGAATCCGAACGCGACGAGACCGAACGCGAAGACAGCGGGCGCGATCATCAGCGTGCCGAATCCGGCGGTGCTCACCAGATATCCGATCGACATCAGCAGCATGATCGCCATCCCGAGCCAATAGGCGCTGAAGTTGCCCGCTACGAGACCGGACAGAATGTTGAGCGATGCTCCGCCCTCTCGCGACGAGGTGACGATTTCCTTGACGTGCGCCGACTTTGTCGAGGTGAAGACCTTCACCAATTCGGGGATGATCGCGCCGGCCAGCGTACCGCAGGTGATCACCGTCGAGAGCTTCCACCAGAGCGAGCCGTCGCCCAGCTGCGGAAGCAGCAGGTACGAGACGAGGTAAGTGAGTGAGACCGATATCAGTGAAGTGAGCCACACGAGTGAAGTGAGCGGCGACTCGTAGTTCATGTCGTCGGCGTCGGCGTAGCGGGCTTTCGCGACCGCTTCGTTCAGCAGATACGAGAGACCGCTCGCCACGACCATCATGATGCGCATGACGAAGATCCAGACGAGGAGCTGCACCTGCACCGCTGGGTCGCGCACGGCAAGCACGATGAAGGAGATGAGAGCCACGCCGGTCACGCCGTACGTCTCGAATCCGTCGGCGCTAGGACCAACCGAATCGCCCGCGTTGTCGCCCGTGCAGTCCGCGATCACACCGGGGTTTCTCGCATCGTCTTCCTTGACGTTGAAGACGATCTTCATCAGGTCGGCGCCAATGTCGGCAATCTTGGTGAAGATACCGCCGGCGATACGTAACGCGGCTGCGCCGAGCGATTCACCAATTGCGAAGCCGATGAAGCAAGGGCCGGCGTAGTCGCCCGGAATGAAAAGAAGGATGAAAAGCATGATCACCAGCTCGACGCTGATGAGAAGCATGCCGATGCTCATTCCTGCCCTGAGCGGAATCGAGTAGCACGGATACGGCTTGCCGCGGAGGCTAGCGAACGCGGTGCGCGAATTTGCAAACGTGTTGATCCGGATGCCGAACCAGGCAACGCCGTAGCTTCCCCCGATACCTACCAGGCTGAACAGCAGGATGATCGCGACCTTTACCGGCGCCAGGTGCACCAGTACGCCGAAGTACAAGAGGATCACGAAACCGATGAAGATCTCGAGAATGAGAATGAACTTTCCCTGCGTGATCAGGTACGTCTTGCACGTCTCGTAAATGAGCTCCGAGATTTCGCGCATCGACTCGTGTACCACCATCCGCTTGAGCTGGCGATACATGACCAATCCGAACAGCAGTCCAAGCGCGCAGACAAGGAGTCCTCCCATGAGAAGGGAGCGGCCCTGAACGCCCCCGAGAAATCTCACCTGCGAGAGATCCGGAATGATGAGATTCGCTTCACCGCCGCCGGGCTGGTGCTCCACCGAAACGACCTGGGCGGTGCCCGTCGCCGCGGCGGCAAGCGCACTGTCCCTCGGGCTCGTCTGTCCGGCGATCTGCGCGCCTGCGGAACCCGTGGCGAAGATTACGAGCAAAAGGAAAAACACTGTGAGCATACGAGGAACCACTGCAAACTTCCGATTCATTCGCTAATTCTCCAAGGGTGAATAACAGCGGGCCCGAGCTGGGCCAGTGTCGTACTCAGCGGGTTGGTGCTGATTCCACTTTGCGCCAGATGAAGAACACTGGAACGCCGAGCAGTACGATCACGAGCCCGGAAATAGCCTGGGCTCGCGTCTGATCCGCGATCAGCAGAATTACTGCGATTGCCGATGCGAGAATGATGTACAGAGCGGGCAGGACTGGGTAGCCGACAACTTTATAAGGACGTTCGGCGTCCGGACGGATCTTTCGCAGCCTGAACAGGCCGACCGTCGTCAACGCATAGAAGATGAGAGCGGCAAAGATGACGTAATTGAGCAGCTGCCCGTATGTCCCGGTGAGACAGAGCAGGCTCGTCCAGATCGACTGAGCGATGAGGGCGGCCGCCGGCACGCTATGAACGTTGAGCGTCCCTGCCCGGCGGAAGAACAACTTGTCGCGTGCCATCGCGTAGTAGACGCGCGCGCCCGACAGAATCAATCCGTTGTTGCACCCGAACGTCGAGATCAGGATCGCCGCCGCCATGATGGAGGCGCCAGCCGTGCCGAAAATCGTCTCTGCCACTGCGCTCGCCACTCGGTCCTGCGTCGCGTACTGAATTCCGCGCTCCATCACCGTGGCGCCGTTCGGCACTCCGTGGAGCGGCAGCACGTTCAGGTAGGAGATGTTCGCGAGAAGGTAGAGCAGACAAACGAGTCCCGTGCCGTAGATGAGGGCGCGGGGGAGATTTCTCTGCGGCGAGTGAACCTCCGCCGCGGCAAATGTGACGTTGTTCCAGGCGTCGCTCGCGAACAATGAGCCCACCAGTGCGGAGCCGAACGCGATCACGAACGCGGGTGTGAACGCGACTGGATTGAAGTTGCCATTTGAGAAATTGGCGGCGATCGCTTCCGCATGCCGGCCAATGGTTAGTCCGAGCAGGATCAGCGCGGCGAGAGCACCGGTCTTGACGACCGTCAGCGTCGTCTGGACGATCTTGGCTTCCTTGATGCCGCGCAGATTGATCCACGTCAGAACCCAGATGCTGATGAGCGCGATCAGCCGCTGCGGCGACAACCCGAGCTGCACCGGAGCGCCAGCGGTCGTGAAATCCAGCTGGGGGAACCACGCGTACCGGTCAGGGGTTATGCTCGGCCAGAGCACGCCGAGGAATTTTCCGAACGCGACGGCGACGGCGGCGATGGTGCCGGTCTGGATCACGACAAAAAGGGTCCAGCCATAAAGAAAGCCCATGAGATGACCCATGGACTCTCGAAGAAACACATACTGGCCGCCCGCCCGGGGATACATCGCCGCGAGCTCTCCGTATGCGAGGGCGCCGAATATCGTCACGACCCCGGAGACGATCCACGCCA
>CATPBD010000216.1 GCA_955652265.1 uncultured Gemmatimonadaceae bacterium
GACCTGGACCACCTGGAGACCCGAAGTCCTGGCGAGCTCACGCTGCGCCTCGCTATCGACCGCGAGGAGCGGAATAGCCACGCCGGTGCGCCCAATCTCACGCGC
The DNA here is from genome assembly GCA_955652265.1 of uncultured Gemmatimonadaceae bacterium. Classification (GTDB taxonomy): domain Bacteria; phylum Gemmatimonadota; class Gemmatimonadetes; order Gemmatimonadales; family Gemmatimonadaceae; genus UBA4720. The sequence goes on from CATPBD010000216.1 coordinate 106, forward strand.
GGCCGCCAGTATACGCTCGTCGCCGCTCTCGGGAAATACGATCCGTCGCTTGAGAGCAGCAGCACGCTCGCGAAGTTGCTCGACGAATGTCACCCGCGCGACGATTTGCCCTTGTCGAGCCTCTTCGGGGGCGATGAAGGCTTGTCATGGGCGAATTTCGTAGCGAGCGCAATGGCAACCGCGGGGTGAACGAGACCTGTAAGAATGCCGCCGTGCTGCGCGACATCCCGCACGACGCTCGAGCTGATGTAAGTCGTCTCTACCGACGGCACCATGAAAACGGTCTCGAAGCCCTCCGACATGTGTCGGTTCATGAGCGCCATCTGGAACTCGTACTCGAAATCGCTGACCGCCCGCAGCCCACGAATGTTGAGCGAGGCGCCAACTTTCTTGGCGAAATCGACCAACAGCCCCTCGAACTGGGTGACCTCTACGCACTTCTGGTCCGCCGTGGCGAGACGAATGAGTTGAACTCTTTCGTCGGTCGTAAACAGTGCTTTCTTGGACGAATTCACGGCGACGGCGACGATGAGATGATCCACGAACTCGCAGCTTCTCCGGATCAAGTCCTCGTGTCCCCGGGTGATGGGGTCGAAGCTACCAGCGTACACGGCCGTGGTTACCACGTCATTCCTCGCTGCGGTAGAAGGTGATTGCCGTCGAGCCATACTTCCGAGTCACTCCTCCCTCTGGCATAGCGTCCTTCGCCGAGTGTTCGATGCTGAGCACTCTGCTGAATGGCAATTTCGTCCATCGCTCCGCCAGTTTGGTGGCATCGCCGCTCGCGTACGGTGGATCGGCGAATGCCACATCGTATTCGAGCGCCCCCAGTCCTTCGGCGAAGGGGAGCCCGGATTTTCGATGAATGGTAGCGAGATCCTGCGCGAGGAGGGCCTCGATGTTTTCCTGGAGCCCGCGGATACTCCTGGGGTCGTTTTCAACGAAGTCCGCCGCGATTGCTCCGCGGGACAACGCTTCCAGCCCGAGCGCGCCAGAGCCGGCATAAAGGTCGAGCACGCGCGCACCCGGCAGATCCAGCTGCAGGATGTTCATCCACGCCTCACGAACGCTGTCGAGGGTGGGACGCACCAGCGAGCCGGTGGGCGCGCTGATCCTTCGGCCGCGCCACCTGCCTGCGACTATCCGCACGTTGTTTCGCTGTCAGCGGGCAGCGGTGCGCCACCGTAACAATCTCCCGCCGGCAAGGAAGCTGATAGCTGGTCGCACGCTGTTATCATGTCCCTTCGCTCGCCCGGATGTCAGCAATACGGGCCTGGAGGTAGCTCTCGCCCCGGTACTCGTCGCGCTCGAGCCTGAAGGCGATGTCGACTTTGCCCCCTGCCTGAAACTCCCCTGCGCGGTGCGCGAATCCCCACCCAAGCGCTTCGAGCGAGCCAGTCCCCGTGTCGAGTACGACTTTGAGCCCGTCCTTGCCGACGAGTCGAGGCGGTGCGCTCAGCGTCACGTTTCGCGCTAGAAGGACGGGAGATGGATTTCCAATACCGAAAGGCTCGAAATGGCGGAAAAGCGATTCGAGTCGCTCGTCCATTCGATCGATGTTGACCTCCAGATCGACGCGAATCTCGGGGACGAGATCCTCAGGAGTCAGGAGCGATTTCGCGACCTCGTTGAACTTCGCCGCGAACTCACTCACCCGGTCGCGCGCGACCGTGACTCCGGCCGCAGCGCGATGGCCCCCGAAGCGGAGCAGAAACTCACTCGACTGACCAAGCGCGCCGTGCAAATCGAATTTCGAGATAGAACGTCCGGATCCCGTTCCCTCGTCCCCTGACAGCGCGATCAAAACCGTCGGCCGCCCAAACTCTTCAACGAGCCGGGAGGCGACGATCCCGATCACTCCCGGATGCCACGACTCGTCCGCGAGCACGATTCCGAACGTGTCATCGAGGTCCAGCTGCAACACTCTCTCGCGCGCCTGGTCGAGCGTCGCGTGATCCAGCTCCTGCCGCTTGTTGTTCAGCTCCTCCAGCTCGCGCGCGATTACGTTCGCTTCGTGCTCGTTCTCGCTTAGGAGGAGCTCTACGCCGCGGATTGCGTGCCCGAGTCTGCCCGCTGCATTCAGCCGTGGCGCCAGAGTGAAACCGATCCGGCCCGCCGTCAGTGGCTTCCCCGACAAGCCTGCCGCCCTGATCAACGCACGCATGCCGATGTTCTGCGTCTCCGAGAGCATCCTCAAGCCGTAGCGCACGAAGACGCGATTCTCGCCGCGCAGTGGCGCAACATCGGCGACCGTCGCCAGCGCCACCAGATCGAGCATCCCCCAGATGAAGTTCTCATTCTTGCCGAGGGCGCGAGCGAGACCAAGGGCGAGCTTGAAGGCGACGCCGACGGCTGCGAGATCCTTGTCCGGATATCCGCAGCCACTTCGTTTCGGGTTCAGAATCGCAAGACAATCCGGCAGCTCGCCGCCCGGCAAGTGATGATCGGTTACGATCACATCGATCCCGGCCTTGCACAGTCGAGCGACTGGTGCGACCGCGCTGGTTCCGCAATCGCAGGTAACAACTACTTTGGCTCCTGCCTCTATCGCTGCGTCGACGCCAGCATCGCTCAGGTCGTATCCGTCCTCTATGCGTCGCGGGATGAAAGGCATCGCCTTCCCTCCGAGCACGCGAATGGCGCGCGTGAGGAGCGTAGTGGATGAGATGCCGTCGACGTCGTAGTCACCGTGAATGAACACCAGCTCCTGGTCGCGCACCGCGCGGGCGAGGCGATCGACCGCCTTATCCATCGATAGGAACTCCAGCGGGTCGTGCAGCCGATCCAGCTTCGGACGCAGAAAGAGCTTGGCGTCTTCGGCGCTCACGTAGCCGCGGATGAGAAGCAGCCGACAGACGACATCAGGTAGCGAGAGTGCCTCAGCCAACGCTCTGACTGCGTCCTCGTCGGGCTCCTTGGGGAGAATCCAGCGCGCCGGGCGGGTAGGATGAGCAGACTCAAGTGTCGTCACAGTTGCTTCAGGCCCCGTCTGCGGCGTAAAGGAGCACGCCGCACGCTTCACAGATTTCGATTTGCCCGGTCCCCGACATCATGTTGCGCCGTTGCATTGGGACCGCGGTATCACAGTGTCCACAGGATCCGCCGCGCAAAGAATAGAGCGCCTGATCCCTTTTGCCGCGTAAGCGATCGTACTTGCTGAGCATTGGCCTCGAGACTGCGACGGCTCTGCCGTTACGATCCTCCTTTGCGTCATTGAGCTGTGACTGCAACGCGGACCTCTTCGATTCGATCGCGGGCCTCGTCTCTTCCTGCTCCTGTTCCACCGCTGCGAGGGCCTGCTTCGAGTTCACGATCGCAGTATTCA
>CATPBD010000217.1 GCA_955652265.1 uncultured Gemmatimonadaceae bacterium
AGCGCGCGCCAGTTCACCTAGCTTACCCTGCGCAATCGCGCGGCGAATGCGCCATCGGTCTGGTGACGCTGCGGCAGCACGCGCAGTCGTCCGCCGTCGAGCAGATCCGGCGAGACTGAACCTTCCGGTGGAGGCTCCAGGATGAAATTCAGATTCTCGGAGAGGAAAGAATCCACCTGTGCGTCGTTCTCCTCCGGCTCGAGCGAGCAGGTGCTGTAGATCAGGAGACCGTCCGGCTTCACGGCGGTTGCGGCAGCCCGAAGTATCGTCTTCTGCAACGCCGACATCACCGCCAGGTCGGAGACCTTGAGTCTCCACCGCGCGTCCGGATGCCGGCGGAATGTGCCGGTGCCGGTGCACGGCACATCGATCACCACTGCATCGACCGGCCGTATCGCGGGACGCCGCGCGTCGGCGACGAACGGATAGATATTGGTTGTCTCGAGCCGCCTCTCATTGGCGAGCAGCCGCTGCAAACGTCCCACCGATTTATCACCAGCCATGACGGCGCTCGCGGTTCTCGACAGCTCGAGGGCTTTCCCGCCCGGAGCTGCGCAGAGATCCGCAACGGTCGCACGCGGGGGGATGGCCGCATACTCGGTAACTAGTGTCGCCGCCGGGTCCTGGACGAAGAACAGTCCCTTCTTGAATGCGCCCAGCTCGGTCAGTGTGATTCCGCCGGACACGGCGATGCTGTCACGTAGGTAAGGCGCGTCGCCGACGTGAACGCCGGCTTCTTCGAGCATCGCCTCCAGCTGCTCTCTCACGATTCCATAGGGGCGAAGCACGATCGGTGCTTCCGCGTTGTTCACCGTCAGCAATCGCTCGGTGTCCTGCTCACCCCATCGCTCCACCCAGCGCGCGACGAGCCAGCGCGGATGCGAGTACTTGAACGCCAGCCCTTCTACCGCATCCGATGGAACAGCTGCAACCAGCGCATCGCGCTCGCGATCGGTGCGACGCAGCACGGCATTCACGAGCTTGCTCGCGCCGAGTCCGTGGCGCCGCTTGGCGAGCTCGACCGTCTGGGCGATGGCGGCATAAGCCGGCACGCTCCCCATGTTGTTGAGCTGATAAACGCCGAGCCTCAACAGGTCGATCACGTCGGGATCCAGGCGGGCGAGCCCGCCTCGCACCCGGTCGGAGAGAACCGCATCGATCCAGCCGCGGTGACGCAGCATCCCGTAGACGAGCTCCCGCGTCCAGCGGCGATCGCGCGCGTCGAGCGGAGCGATCCGTCGCTCAAAAGATTGATCGAGGAACTCTCCTCTCCGGAGATCGACGCAGATCTCAGCCGCGACGGCGCGCGCCGCGGTGACTCCACCCGCAGATACGACGGTGCCATTCATGATCCGAGCATTCCCGTGGTCGGAGAGGATGGAACCGCGATTTCGCGTCGCGGCATTCTCCCGGCGAGGTAGGCGTGTCTCCCGGCTTCGACGGCGCTCCTCATCGCAGCGGCCATCCGCACCGGGTCCTGAGCGCCGGCGATCCCAGTGTTCATGAGAATTCCATCGACGCCCTGCTCCATCACGATGCAGGCGTCTGACGCTGTGCCAACCCCCGCGTCGACGATCACCGGAACCGAGAGCCGCTGCTTGATCGTGCGGATCGCGTAAGGATTGAGCATCCCCAATCCGGACCCGATCGGCGAGGCGAGCGGCATCACGGCGACAGCTCCCGCATCCTCGAGCTTGAGCGCGGTGACGAGATCATCGTTGGTGTACGCCATCACCTTGAAGCCTTCGTCGACCAGAGTCAGGGTCGCCTGCAGAAGTCCCTCGGAATCGGGCAGCAGAGTTTGCTGATCGCCGATCACCTCGAGCTTCACCCATTCGTTGAACCCCGCGGCGCGTGCGAGTCGCGCGTAGCGAATTGCTTCCGAGGCGCTATAGCAGCCGGCGGTGTTGGCGAGAAGGAAGAAATTATCCGGATCGAGATGGTGGAGAATTGCCTCGTCTTTCGATCTGTCCAGATCGACGCGACGCACGGCGACAGTGACCACTTCCGCGCCCGACGCTTCGATCGCCTCGATCATCTGTGCGTTCGACGCGTACTTGCCCGTGCCGACCATGAGACGCGACCGGAACTCGCGCCCCGCGATCACGAGCGGCTGTGGATCGGTGAGTGCGGTGGTAGAAAGTAAATCGGCGGGTGCGCTAGTCATCTCAGCCCCCACCCACGAAATGAACGATCTCGAGCGAATCATCGGCGGCGAGGGCGAGCGATGCAAAGGAGGAGCGATCGCGCAGGATCTGACCGTTGCGCTCCACCACTACAACACGCGGATCGAGCTCCACTGAGGAGAGAAGGTCCGCCAGCGTCCAACCACTTGGGATCCGGCGATCCGCTCCATTCACCGTGAGAGCGATTTCCGCCTCGAATACTTCGGTTCCCATCATACCTGTGAAAGATAACGGCTGGCAGCGAGTTCGGAATTCTCGTCGTTCCAGATTCCACGAATGGCGGCGACCCCGTGCGCCCCGCGGTGGACCAGCGACCGGACGTGCTCAGGCCGGATACCGCCGATGGCGATCACCGGAAAGCTCACCGCCGCAACGACTTCGTTGATGAAATTGTTCTCCCGCCGGGGAAGTCCTGGGTGCGACGGCGTCTCGAACACGTGGCCAGCCACGCACCAGTCCGCCCCCGCCAGCTCGGCGTCCCGCGCTTCTTCCGCAGAATGAACGCTCGCCCCGATCCTGAGGGCGGGGGCGATTCGCTGGACGTCCGGCACCGAAATCGATTTGTGGGTCAATTGAACTCCATGTACTCCGCACGCAAGCGCGACATCCACGCGGTCGTTCACGATGCACCAGCATTTGGTCTGCTCGTGTAGCTCCAGCAGCGCCAGGGTGATGGAGTACAGAGTAGGCGAGTCGAGGAGCTGCGACCTCACGTGAATCGCGCCCTTGTCTCCCAAAACGCGCATCACCCCCATTGCCTTCCGCAGAAAGCCGGGCCGCAACATGATCTCGTCGCTCGTCACGGCGTGGATCCGCGGCAGATCCGTCATTGGCGCCTTCACGGGCGGCGCGGTCACACGCCGTACCTGTCGCCGACCTTTGCTCCCCGACCGCGCACCCATTCCTGCGCCGACATCCTGCTCTTTCCCGCGGGTTGAACCTCGGCAATTCGCAGCGCATCGACGCCGCAGGCGATGACGAGCTCGCCGATCGTTTTCAGAACCTCGCCCGGCTCACCCTTGATTCCGTCCATCGCTTTCGGGCCGAACATTTTCACGTCGCCTTTCGGTGTTTTGGTGAACGCTCCCGGCCTGGGATCAGATGCTCGGATCAGGCGCGATATCTCGAGCGCACTGTCGCTCCAATTGATGCGAGACGATTCGCGCATGACCTTGGCCGCGGATGTAGCCCGCGCATCATCCTGAGTCTTTTCCTCGGCGCCACCGACCGAGATGAGAGTAAGAGCTTCGAGCAGGCTGAGGGCTCCCAGCTCTGACAGCCGCTCCTGCAGTTCTCCGAACGTCTCATCCTCGAAGATCTGCGTGGCCGTTTGAAGCAGAATCGGTCCCGCGTCGAGGGCGCGAACCACACGCATGATGGTGATGCCCGTCTCGCTGAGTCCCTGCCTGATCGCGGCCTGGATCGGCGCGGCCCCTCTCAGCAGTGGAAGCATCGACGCGTGGATGTTGAGGGTGCCCTTCGCCGGAAGGTCGATGATCTTCTGGGGCAGAATGTGCCCGTACGCGACCCCGATCGAGATGTCGGGCTTGAGACCTGAGAGCTTCTCCAGCAGCTCCGGGTCGCGCGCATTCTTCGGCTGAAAGAGGGGAATCTCTTCTTCCGTCGCGATCTGCTTGACCGGCGACGGAATTATCTGCCGCGAGCGTCCCTGCGGCTTGTCAGGTTGCGTGACTACGCCGACGACCTCGTATCCTTCACCGATGAGAGCGCGCAGCGGCGCGGTGGCAAATTCCGGGGTTCCCCAGAAGAGGACTCGCACTACATCTCCGTCTCGTGGTGGTGCTCGCCTTTTTCCTCGCTGCGCACCTTCCTGATGTTCCCCGAGTACTCCTCTTTCGCCTTCTCCCACTTGGCCAGCGCGGCCTTGCGCTTGAGCGGACTCAGATAGTCGATGAACAGCCTTCCGTTGAGGTGGTCGATCTCGTGCTGGAAGCAGCGGCCGAGCAGCTCATTCGCGGACGCTTCGTACTCGCTCCCGTTTTCGTCCAGCGCGCGAATGATGACTTCCGCGGGCCTCTCGACGTCGCCGTAGATG
>CATPBD010000218.1 GCA_955652265.1 uncultured Gemmatimonadaceae bacterium
CTCGGACTCGGCCTTATGGGCATGACCCAGTCCTACGGGACCCCGGAGGAGCGCGACGAGCGCGAATCCATCGCCACCATTCAGCGCGCGATCGAGCTCGGTGTGACGTTGTTCGACACCGCTGAGGCGTACGGCCCGTACGCGAACGAGGAGCTGTTCGCTCGCGCGCTCAAGCGGCTCAACGTCTCGCGCGACCGCGTCGTCATCGCGACCAAGTTCGGCTTCAAGTTCGACGCGAACGGTATTGCTGGCGTGGATAGCCGGCCCGCACACATTCGCGAGGCCGTCGAAGGGTCGCTGCGCAGGCTGCAGACCGACCGCATCGATCTGCTCTATCAGCACCGTGTCGATCCCGCGGTGGCGATCGAGGACGTGGTCGGCGCCATGGCGGATCTCGTGCGTGAGGGGAAGGTTCGCTTCCTCGGTCTTTCCGAGGCGGGCGAGAAGACGATCCGCCGCGCGCACGCTGTGCATCCAATCTCGGCGCTCCAGAGCGAGTACTCGCTGTGGGAGCGAAATCTCGAGTCGCGCATCATTCCGCTACTGCGTGAGATCGGGATCGGCCTGGTGCCGTTCGCGCCGCTCGGCCGCGGATTTCTCACGGGTTCCGTGAAGCGCGCCGAGGAGTATCCGGAAGGCGACTTTCGTCGCAACGACCCGCGCTATCAGGGTGAGAATTTCGACGCCAACGTGCGGGCCGCGTCGGCTGTGCGCGAGATCGCCAAGCGGAAGCACGCGACTCCGGGCCAGATCGCGCTCGCATGGCTGCTGCACAAGGGTCCGGACATCGTGCCGATCCCCGGTACAAAGCGCCGGCGCTATCTCGAGGAAAACGTCGGCGCGGCGGACGTGGCACTCAATGCCGATGAGATGGCGACACTCGACGCGACGCTTTCGCCCGAGAAGGTTTCCGGCCCGCGCTACAACGAAAAGCAAATGTCAATGGTGGATCGCTGAGCGCGGCCCTCAACATCCGCCCAGCAACGCCGGCAGACCTCGCGGCTATTGGCAGACTCGGCGCGCTCCTCGTCCGCACACACCACGATTTCGACCCGAAGCGCTTCATTGCGGCAACGCCGCAGACCGCGCAGGGATACGGCTCGTTCCTCGGGACGCAGCTCGATGAGCCGAACATCATCATCCTTGTCGCGGAGCGGGACGGCGAGGTGCTTGGCTATACCTACGCGGGCGTCGAGGGAAACGATTACATGGCGCTGCGCGGACCGGCGGGCGTGCTGTACGACATAGTGGTCGATCCCGCCCATCGCCGGCAAGGTGTGGGTCGAATGCTGCTCGACGCGACGCTGGACGTGCTCAAGTCCCGAGGCGCACCCCGCGTTGTTCTCTCGACGGCAGAGCGGAACAGCGATGCGCAGCGTCTGTTCGATCGCGCTGGCTTCCGGCGGACGATGATCGAGATGACTCGAGAGCTGAACGACTAGGATTCAGCGAAACGGAGGCGAAGCATGCGTATTGGTATCCTCGGTTCGGGTCTAATGGGTGGTAAGCTCGGGACGCTTTTCGCTCGCGCCGGACACGAGGTGGTGTTCAGCTACGCGCGCAGCAGGAAAAAGCTCGAGAAACTCGCCCGCGACGCTGGCGGGATCGCGCGCGCTGGTACGCCAGCCGAGGCTGCGCGTGACGCCGACGCGCTGTTGCTCGCTGTGCACTGGTCGCGTGTAGACGATGTGGTGAAACAGGCGGGCGATCTGTCGAACAAGGTGATCGTCAGCTGCTCACTGCCGATGAATGATGACGACACCGAGCTCGTCGTCGGCCACAGGTCCTCTGGCGCAGAGAAGCTTGCGAGGAAATTACGCAAGGCGCGCATCGTCAGCGCGTTCAATACCGTGCCGAGCGAGGTCCTGTTCGGCGTCTTCGAGGCGCGCGGCAAAACCAAACCTAGTCTGGTTTTTTGCGGCGACGACGCCGGCGCCAAGGAAGTCGCCGCCCGGCTGATCCGCGATGTCGGCTTCGATCCAGTTGACGCCGGGCCTCTGCAGACTGCTCGCTACACGGAGCCATTCGCCCTGCTTGTAGCTCGCCTTGCGTACGAAGGTGAAGACGGCCCGGAGCTCGCGTACCGGTTCGAACATCTTTCAGCCACCTGAGCACGAGACCGTCCGGCGCCGGTGATCAGGACAAGGCGGTCAGCCATGAACAAGCTGCACTATCGGGGATTCGCGAAGCCGCCTAAGCGTCTAACGTTGACGAGTATAGTCTAAGCCCACTACACCGGTCGGATATGGTGTCGCGGATCTCAGGGCGAATGTCGCATGCACCCCATTCGGCAGCACGCGCTTGCCGCTCCCCAATGTCAGCGGAAACACGAGCAGGTGCAACTCGTCGATCAGGTCGTGCTCGAGCAAGGGACAAGTTGGCTGCTGCCGTCGGTGAGGATATTCTTGCCTGGCTGCGCCTTAAGTGCGCGCACCGATTCGATCACGTTGTCGCGGATAATCGTCGTGTCGCGCCACGTTGGCTGCTGGAGCGTCCTCGATACCACGTACTTCTTTGGTGCATTCATCATGTCCCCGAAGAAATCGCCCGCAGGCATGGGCTCGAATGCCTCGGCGTGCGTCACGTAGGTCCGCCGACCCAGCAGAAAGGCATCGACATCCTTCATCA
>CATPBD010000219.1 GCA_955652265.1 uncultured Gemmatimonadaceae bacterium
ATCGTGGTGTCGTTCGCGGCCCTCGCTCTCATTCGGAACCTCATCGCGACAAGCTCGGAGCCACGGTCCTGGCTCAAGAAATCGGGGGCGTCTTTGCTCCTAGGCCTCGCGGTCGCCGGAATGCACTACACGGGGATGGCCGCCGCTTTCTTCACCCATGGCCCCACCGGCTGGAGGCCGACTGATCACGCCGTCCTCGGCACGTATGAGCTTGGATTGGTGGTGGCCGCCACCAGCGCTGCCCTGCTTGGCATCGCTCTCGCGGCAACCCAGTTCGAGCGTTGGACCCTGAGGACGAAGGGGAGATTCGAGAATCTGCTCGAGCTCTCGCCCCAGGTCGTGTGGTTCGGAGATCCAGACGGAAAGATCACTTACTTCAATCCGTATTGGTATGAGTACACTGGCCTCTCCGAGAAAAGCGCACTCGGCGACGGGTGGATTTCCGCAATTCATCCCGAAGACCGCGAGCGCGTCGTCGAGAGCTGGCACGCGGCTACAAAAGAGGGCAGCGACTACGCGGTCGAGCTGCGATTGCGGGGACGCGAGGATACGTACTGCTGGTTTCTCGCGAGGAGCCGGCCCGCCCGCGATGAATCGGGAAAAGTGGATGCCTGGCTTGGCATCGCGGTCGACATCGAAGAGCGGAAGAAGGCCGAAGAGGAAGCCTGGGCGGCAAGCCAGGCGAAGTCGGAATTTCTCGCCAGCATGAGCCACGAGCTCCGGACTCCCCTGAACGCGATTGGTGGATACGCCGAGCTATTGGCGATGGGTATCCGCGGCCCGCTCAACGCCGAACAGGCTCAGGACATCGCGCGCATCAGACGCAGCCAACCGCATCTTCTCACGCTGATCAATGACGTGCTCAACTTCGCCAAGGTCGATGCCGGGCAGACTGAATACCACATTACCGCCGTCCCGGTCGACGAAGCGCTGCGAGACACGGAATCGATGATTGCTCCGCAGATTCTGGCGAAGGGTCTCCACTATTCCTACAAGGCCGCCGGCAAGACGGCCGCGGTCCTTGCGGACCCCGAGAAAATGCAGCAGATCGTGCTCAACCTGCTCACCAACGCCGTCAAGTTTACCGAGTCCGGCGGCAGCATAACGCTCTCGGCCGAGCCGGCTGGCAACTGCGTCGACATTCGAGTCGCGGATACGGGACCCGGCATTTCACCAGAAAAACTCAACAGGATCTTCGATCCATTCGTTCAGGCGGAGCGGCGCCTCAATCAGCCGGTTCAGGGAGTGGGACTCGGACTGGCGATCAGCCAGGATCTGGCTATGGCGATGGATGGAAAGGTCACCGTTGAGAGCGTGCTCGGCGAAGGCTCGACGTTTACGCTCTCGCTCCCCCGCGCGCCGCGTATGGAGCTTGCCGACCTGCCGCCGAAGGTGGAATTGGACGTAGCCGACCGGAAAACAGGTACACAGCTAGCCGACCGCGCGCTTCATGAAGGATCTCATCCCCAGCGTCCAGAAGAGGGCCGTGATGAGAATGAGCGCCACTATCACGACGCCTAGCGACATGTGAGGCGCAGCGGGAGTAAGCGCCGCTCTCATTCCTTCCGCCACGTATACAAGCGGGTTGATCAGCACCGCGTATTTCATGATCGGCACCGCTCTCAGTCCCTGCCACGGATAATACGCGCAGCCGAAAAAAATCATCGGTGCCAGAATTACGCCGAACATTAGACCGATTTGTTGCGGCTGGATCGCGGTGCCGAGGAAAAGTCCGAGCGAAGAGAATGCCGCCGCGCCGAGCACCGTGATCAAGAGCACATTACCGACGTGGCCGAAGCTGAGATTCGGTATCGGCCCCATGATCAGGCGCGCTACAGGTAACACGAACAGCGCCGACACAACGCCCTGCAACACACCCGAAATGATTTTCTCAGCCGCGACGAGCCAGATCGGAACCGGCGCCAGCAATCTGTCTTCGATCTCCTTCGTCCAGCCGAAGTCCTGCACCATCGGGAGCGCGACGGACTGAATGCTCGAGAAGGTGAGGCTTATCGCCAGCACTCCCGGCAGCAGCGCGGTCGTGTAGCCTCGGCCCATGAATCCCATCTTGGGCAGCAGGTATCCGAACACAATCACGAACATGAGCGGCTGCATCGTCGTCCGCAGCAGGAAGAACGGTAGCTCGCGACGCGCAACCCGCATGTCGCGGCGCAGCAATGCGGCAAACACCGACGACGCCGGAACTTCGGGACGCGGAGCGTTCAGTGCGATCGCAGTCATCCGAGCTTCCTCCCAGTCAGCGACACGAACAGCGTCTCAAGGCTGGGCTGCAGCAATCGAATGTCCGTGACCGTGCGACCAGTGGACTCGGCAACCTCAATGAGAGTGGGTAGAACTCGCCCGCCACGATCGCTGTGCGCGCGAAGGATTCCATCCTGAGCCTCCACCCTGCTGATTCCCTCGATCGTCTCGGCGAGCTCCGCGGCCGGCATCGCATCACCGTCCAGCACGAGCTCGAGCAACGTTCCGCCTGGCGCTTTCGCCTTGAGCGCGCGTGGCGTGTCGAGAGCGAGGAGCTTGCCGCGGTCGATGATCGCGAGACGGTCGCACAATCTGTCGGCCTCGTCCATGTAATGCGTCGTCATTACGATCGTGCGACCGCGCTTGTGCAAGTCGCGAAGGATGTCCCACAGGCCCAGCCGCGCCTGCGGATCGAGTCCGACCGTCGGCTCGTCGAGGAAGATGATGTCCGCCTCGTGCATCAGCGCCCGGACGATCATGAGTCGCTGCTGCTGTCCACCGGACATCTCGGTCATTTTCGCGGCGGCCTTCTCCGACAAACCGAGCCGCTCGAGCAGCTCGTACGCGCGCTTCGTCGCGACGTCGAACGGAATGCCGAAATACGCGGCGTGGAACTGGAGATTCTCCAGCACGTTGAGACTCAGGTCGGCATTCGGGCGCTGCGGAACCACGCCGATTGTCTGGCGAACCCGCACCGAGTCTTCCACGACATCCGCGCCGGCGACCATCGCTTTGCCCGAGGTGGGACGAACGCGCGTGGTGAGAATTCCGATCGCGGTGGTCTTTCCGGCGCCGTTCGGACCCAGCAGCCCAAAGAATTCGCCAGCACCGATGTCCAGATCGAGCGACTCGAGCGCGATGACGTCACCAGATGGCTGCGCAGTCGAGCCGCCCGGAGCCCAACGCGCGCTGTAGGAAGAGCCGCCGGGCTTGGCCTTGCCGGTACCCTTGTAAACCTTGCGCAGCGCGCGCATCTCGATCGCGTTCACTTTTTTTTGTTGCGCTCCACGTCGTAGAAGAAATCCAGCAGGGCGGAGTTGAAGGTAGCGGGTTGCGCGAAGTGGGCGCCATGTCCGGCGTTCGGGATCACAACCTTCTTCGCGTTTGGAATGCGGTGCGCCAGAGTGTCCGCCGCTGCCGCTATGAAGGGCGCCTCATGGTCGCCTGTGATTACGAGCGTCCGCACTCTGAGCGCGGAAAGCTGTGCGATGCTCGGCGCCGGTGTATGGCCCGATTCGGGGTGAGGATCCAGGAGATCCTTGCCGGCATAAGAAGCCCACAGTCGACGATAGCGGTCCGTGATGTCTGCTCGTCCAGGCGGCACCCACGCGATCGGGCTCGCCAAAATGATTTTGCCAACCGAATCGAGTCCGTACCTTTTCGCGATGCCGGGGAGCGAGGCGAACGTCTGACCCACATCGGGAGGAACCGGGAACCCGGGCGGTACCGCGCCGTACAGGACGAGACCGTCGAGCAGTTCCGGATAAGCTGCCGCGAAACGGAGCGCTACGCTCCCTCCGCGCGAATGCCCGACGATGTACGCGTGACTGATGTGCAGCGCCTCGAGCAGAACGAGAAGATCCTGCGGCTCCGCGGACTCATCTGAGAATCCCGTCGATTTGCCAAATCCCGGCGAGTCGTACCGGAGCACGCGGTAATGCGTGTTGAACGCGGGGACCTGGTCATCCCACACGCTCATGTTGTGCGCCCAGCCGTGAATGAACACCACGGTCCTTCCACGGCCAGAGACATCGTAGTTGATGACCGCGTCGCCGACATTGACCGTGCGCGATTGCGCACCAACGAAGGCGCCTGGCAACAGCAGAACCACCACCATGAGCAGAGTCATCCGTCTCATTGCGGCCTCCTGTGTGTCGGGAAGTGAATATGCGATGTCGGGGCAGCGACTCCCTGCTGCTCAGGCCCCGATCGGATGCCAGGTCGTCTTGAACTCGATGAAATCGCGGATCTCGTAGACGCCCTGCGCCTTCTGACCGGTCCAGTCCAGCTCGTCGTCACGCTTTCGCGCGCGGACCCGCTTGATGCTCTCCGCCGCACCCAGCTGCAGCTGCTTCTTCTCGTCCTGATTCACGACCGCGTTCAAGCCACGGATGTGGGTATGCGTCGCGAACGTGGGAACGAGCTCCTTTCTGAAGCCGGTGAGAATGTTCACCACTCCCCCTGGCAAATCGGACACAGCCAACAGCTCTCCGAGCACAATCGCTGGATACGGAAACTCCTGCGAGGCCAGACAGACGCAGGTGTTGCCCGCGACGATCACCGGCGCAATTTGGCTCAGCAGGCCCAGCAGCGGAGCTGCATCATCGGCGATGATGCCCACGATACCCATCGGCTCGGCAACGGTGAAGTTGAAAAACGGGCCCGCCACCGGATTGGTGTTGCCGAGCACCTGCTCGTATTTGTCCGACCAGCCGGCGTAGTAGATGAGACGGTCCACGCTCGCGGTTACTTCTTTCGTCGCGGCAGGCTTTGTCGCCGCACGTGAGATCACCAGCGACTCCGCCACCTCGGCGCTTCTCGACTCCAGCATTTCGGCCAAGCGATAGATGATCTGCCCGCGATTGTAGGGTGTGCGATGCGCCCAATCCGGGCCGGCTTTTGCGGCCGCTTCAACCGCATTGCGCAGATCCTTACGCGTGCACTGCGGGATGTTCCCCAAAAGGCCAGCATCCCCTTTCCGGGTCGTTTTATGGATCGGGAAAACGCGTCCGCTCTCGGAGCGGATGAATTGCCCTCCGACGTATACCTTGGGCGTTTTGGTTACGGGAATCCGCGACACGACTAGACCACCTTCCCGTAATCCATCAGACCCTGGCGTCCGCCTTCGCGTCCGAAACCGGATTCCTTGTAGCCGCCGAAGGGTGAGGACGGATCGAACTTGTTGAAGGTGTTCGCCCACACGACTCCCGCCTTGAGCAGCGTGCTCATCTTGAGAATGCGCGAGCCTTTGTCGGTCCAGACACCGGCGGAAAGTCCGTACATGGTGTTGTTCGCCTTCTCGACGGCTTCTTCGAGGGTGCGGAAGGTGAGAACGCTCAACACCGGTCCGAAGATTTCTTCGCGGGCGATGCGGTGGCTCTGCGTCACCCCGGTGAAAACCGTGGGCTTGAAGTAATAGCCCTTGATTGGTAGCCGGCACACCGCCGATTGATACATCTCCGCGCCTGCCGTCACACCAGAGTCGACGAGCTCGCAGATCCGGTCGAGCTGTGCCTTCGAGTTGATCGCGCCGACGTCGGTGTTCTTGTCGAGGGGATTCCCGACGCGAAGGACGTCGATCCGGTTCTTGAGCTTCGAGACGAACATCTCGGCGATCGATTCCTGAACGAGGAGCCTGCTTCCCGCGCAGCAGACGTGTCCCTGGTTGAAGAAGATACCATTCACTACACCCTCGACAGCCTGGTCCACCGGCG
>CATPBD010000220.1 GCA_955652265.1 uncultured Gemmatimonadaceae bacterium
CACGCACGCTTGGCGAGCGCGAACTGTGCGCGAGTGGCCCGAGGGCGGCTCTGGTCGAGCTCCTTCACCTTGGCCGCCGAAAGAGGCTGGATGTAACCGTCGACCACGATTATGGAGAGCGCTTTCCCGCTCGCGGCGCCGTGGCCGAAAAAGTCGAGCAGCTGTATCAATTGTAGCTGATCGTAAAGATCGTCCTCGAACCAGAGCACGACCTCGTCGAACAGGTCCAAGTGCCGTATCACTCGATCGCGCTCGGCGAAGTTCCCGCTCACGTGAGCGAACTCATCCCACCCTTGCTGAGCGATGAAGCGTGCCCGCTCCTTGCTCAGGCTCTCGAGCGAGAGCGACGAATCAACCGGACCTTCGTGAAGCACGTCGCGCCATGCGACGATTTTGCCCTCGACGCCGGCCTCGCTCAGAGTGCTGGCGGCGCTGTCACCGTTGGTGATGTTGAGCCGCTGGGTTGGGGTCAACGTCAGTGCACTATCGGACGATACGTATACTTGTCATAGTTGAATTTTAGGTCGGGCTCGGCCTTGAGGGCAATGAAGAAGCTGAAAGCGAAGTTCCCGTTCTGAGCTTGCGTGAAGGAAAAAATTGCCCTCCAGTCGTGGAGTTCCCGCTGGAGGTTCACGACGTGGCTTCCGAACTTGTGCGCCGCAAAATCGTAGTTCGTGGTCCAGCTTCCGGCCCACTTGGGCGTCAGGTGGAAGTCCACTGACGACTGCAGATTGTCGCGCGGTGGCGTCCGGATAAAAGGCGCACCCGAGATTCCACCGGGAGTAGCCGGCGCGTTGCTCGCTTGCGCGGCCGCTTGTTCGAGACACAGCTGGTAAGCAATCGCGTTCGCCAAGAGGGGCTGGCACTGCAGGGTCGCGAGATTCTGATCGATCACGATTCCGTTTCCTGTGGGCGGCCGCTGCCTGCTCGAGGTGTACTGGAAGGTGGCATGCCATCCCTCAGTCGTCGCTGGAACGTCGTATTGGCGATTTCGCGTCGTGACTCCGGCCACGGGCTCGGAGGCCACACGATTCGCAAGTGCGTCTTGGGTTCCCGGCTGGGTTGTCTCGGGATTGGCCTCCGGAACCGCTCGTCCGAACAGCCGCGTTAGCGGACCGAAGATCCCCGATTGTGCGTTGAGGGAAAAGGACGCCGCGATAGTCTCGCGAAACGGTTTGAATCGCGCCGTGTCACTCTGCAAGTCACCCTGATAGAGCGACCAGCCAACGTTTCCCCGAAAGCCCGGAATCAGATCAGAAGCAATATTGGTCGAGAAGTCAGACGAGTTGAATCCCGAACGATGGGTCTTCCGCGCCCTCTCGAAATCGTAGGAGAGGGAGGAAAAATCCATAGACAGGACTTTCAATTTCTTCGCCTCCGCGGTGCTGCTCGTGTCCGTATTCCTGAGCTTGGCTTCGAGAACATGCGATACGGTAAGAGTCAGCTGATTTTGGGGGAGCGCTCCCAAGAAATCCTGGCGGCTTCTATTGGTGGCTTGCAGAAACTGCGTGCTGAGGTTCCCCGCTGGAGCATACTGGAATGAAAGGGCAGGCGTGATCGAGTGTCGGAAACGTGTGACTGATCCGAATCCCGGAAAGAGCGCGAAAAGCGTGGGCGACGCGGAAAGGCCCATCTGAGCTCTTTTGGACTGGTGAACGAATTGACCGTTGCTCAGCTGCGACCTAACCCAGAACCCGTGAGCCCCATCGACGTTGGCAAACGAGAGCAGCGGGGAGACGTTCAGAAATCCGTGCAAGAGACTCGGCAGCGAAAACTGCGTGGACCAATCGACGTTCGTATCGAACGTTCTGGCAAACACTCTGTTCGTCTTCTTCGATGAATCGGTGGGATCCTGGATGACGATCGTCTGCGGCGCATCTATTTCGTTGTCCGTCATCGAGAACGAGTTGCTCAGGTTGAGGGCGCCGATACGAATCGGTGTACTCAAGCCCGAGCTAGTTTGGCGACTGTTCCGCTTTACCGCGACAGAATCCTTGAAGCCTTGTGGATTCGTCAAGAAGCGGTACGCGAACTGTGGCTCTCCGGCTTGATCGAGGTTCAACTGCTGCGAAGTCTGGAAATTGAACGCCGGGGTCCAATCCAACCAATCGGCGATGGCGATCGTGGGCGAAGAGATGCTCAAGACTGGGAATCAGCGATCCACTTCCTTCCGCCCGGGGTGCTGGCTGTTGCCGCCGCCAAGATCTAGCGAAGCGGGGCCGATCTTTGTGCTGTAGTCGACGTTCGAGGAAATCGTCGCCAACACTGTCGCCGGATTGAAAGAGGTCGTCCTCTGAACGAACGTGTTGGTGACGTAGTTGATATCGGCGTGGAGACGAGTGGCTTGGGAGAAGCTCTGGTCGTGGAACCAGCTCAGAGCGGTATTGGTAGTCCCGTCACGCTGCGCAAGATGCGACAACCCTATCCGGCCGGTCATGAACCGGTCGAGCCACCGATACTGGGTCTCTCCGTTAAAGCGCACCCAGCCTGGGTCACCTTCCGTCGGTCGGCTTCCGCTCCGCCAGTCAATCGCGAACTGCGCGTCGGTGTAATCGCTGATCGCAAAGTAGTAGCCGAGATTCTCGACGTGGCGCCGATAAGTGGGGCTGTTGCGGAAG
>CATPBD010000221.1 GCA_955652265.1 uncultured Gemmatimonadaceae bacterium
CCCCCAAAGAGATACGGGTTCCAGAGCGGGAAGTGACCCGTTGCCTTGAGGGTGCTAGCTGCAAATTCCCGAAATGCGTAACCCGCGATGTATTGGTCGCTGGGCGGGCCTACGAGAAACTTTCCGGCCAGCGCGGGATAGGCGACTGAAAGAGCGCACAGCGCGTAGACAAGTGATGCCCAGCCAAAAGCGAAACGCGGCGCCGAAAGCGCCGCGAATGTGTTAGCGGACTCTGGTGTGGGTCGTGACTTCTCTCGGGCCTGAGCCATGAACGATCAGTGGGATAAAGGCTTTCGGGTTGCGCGAGCTGCAACGTACAGCCCGCTCGGAACGAGCTCGACGATGGTTAGCCACAACCGCGCCGCGATCGCGACGAGCGCCGCATCGGCTTCGTTGGCGAGACCCAGCTGCGTCATGAAAGCCGCCAGCGTAAACTCTCTCACGCCCAGCCCGGCGGGCGCTATCGGCGAGATGAAACCCAGGATGTAGGCAGCGGTGTAAACTGCGATATACGAGGAAATTTCGCCAGGCGAGGTGCCGAGCAACCCACGCACGAACAGCTGAAATGCAAACCCATAGAGAAGCCAGGACACGGTGCTCGCAATCGCCGCCGTCCAAATGCTTGTCGCGGGAACGGAAGGAGGGAGGATGTTTTTTCCAATGAGGCTGCCAATCCACACCGCGAGCGGCGGAAGAAATCTCGGCGCGCTCAGCAGAATCAAGACGAGAATGAGTACGCTGACACCGACGAGGATAGGTTGTCCAAGAAGCTTGGCGCCGGTCACCATTACTATTGCCGTTCCCGTAGCGAGGCTCATCGCCTGCATTATCACCGACGAGCCGGCGGCGGCGAGCGCGGAGAGTCCCCGCTCTCTCGCCATTACTCCCATCGCAGTGAGCGACCAGATATTCCCAGGGACGTATTTTCCGAGGTTGGATAGGAACCAGATGCGCGCAGCCTGGGGGAACGGCAGGTGGGAATCCCAGGCGCCCAGCACTCGACGCCATCCTTCAATGAGGAGCGCGTACGTCAGCAGGATGAGCACCGTTGCCGCGCCTATCCACTGCCACCCGAACTGGATGTGGGAGAGTCGCGGCTGAACTCTTGTCCACTGGGTAGCGAGGGAACGCGCGGCGAAGAAAAGAACGATCGCCGCAAAAATCCACTGCGCGAGCTTGAATAGCTTACGACGCGTTAGCGCCAAGAACCTGTCGGTATATCTCTGCGTAGCGCCGCGCGGCTGACTCTGGCGCGAACGCAGAGAGTGCATAAAGGCGCCCTGCCCTGCCAAGATCGCTTCCGCGCCCGTCGCGACTCAGTAAATCGTCGAGCGTGTTGGCCAGAGCTTTTCGATTTCCTGGTTGTACGAGGAGGCCCGTCTTATCGTGCTGGATCACGTCGCGCAGACCGCCGGAATCGAAGGCGACGACGGGCGTCTCGCAGAGTAGCGCTTCGACCGCAACCAGGCCTAGTCCTTCCTCAGACGAAGGAACGACAACGGCCGCGGCGCTCTGGTAGAATCGCGGCAGGCTCGATTGCGGGACCTGTCCATGCCAGCGAACGCGAGTTGCGACACCAAGTTCTTGCGCCAACTGCTCGAGCGGAGCGCGATTTGGCCCATCGCCCACGACGTCGAGCGATGCTTGCGTCTTCATCCCAGCCAAGGCGTGGAGCAGGTGTTCGACTCCTTTTTGCGGCGTGAGCCTGCCGACGAAGAGCAGGCGTTGCCCGTCGCGCGATTTCCCGGGGAAGAAGAGCTCGGTTGCCACCGGCATAGGCGCAACCATCGGGTGCACTTCGGGAACGAGCTTTTCGGTTTCATCCTTGAGCCAGCGTGAAACCGTAGTGACAGCTGCGGAATGCCTCAATACGTGTCCGAACAGAGGCTTGGCAACGCCCACCGAGCGGGCAAGACGCACATCGGTTCCGTGAAGCGTCGTTACGAGCGGAAGGTGAGCGAGCCCTCCGACCCAGGTTCCCACGACGCCGTTCGGGAACCACCAATGCGCGTGCAACACCTGCGGCTCGAAATTTCGGCGAGCGCGGACAGCTTGGACGAAATCGGCGCCAAGGAAACCCACGAGGGCAAATTTTGCGGTCCAGGACGACGCGACGTCGCCAGCCATGTTGCCCGTATACGCGAGCCTCTCAAATCGCCGCGGCGCGTAGCGAAAGCGGTCGACTGACACCCCCTCGATCTCCTCCGAGGCGGGAAGTCCGGCGGCAGCGGGCGCCACCACGTGTACCTTCACGTCTTCCCCGCGTAAAGCAACGGCAAGGCGTAGGATGAACGAGCCAGCGGCATCCCCTTCCCTTCGCGGGAACGAGTGCGTGAGAAACAGTACGTTCATGGGCTAACGAGTCGTCGACGTGTCGCGTTCCCGCGAGAGGTCCTCAATGCGCGCTGCCAGTTGGCTCAGCTCGGCGCGCTGTGCCGCAATCAACTCACCGATGAGACCGGTGGCGAAGAAGACGCTCCCCACGGTGAGACACGTCTCGACGAGATTGATGAGGGGCCTAAACCCGACGCCCCCGACAACCCGCCACAGAATGGCAATGATTCCCACCACCACTCCGACCACGAACAACGCGGCCCCGAGCATGCCGAACAGGAGCAGCGGCTTACGAGCGAATCGGAGCTCGAACCACACCGCGAGCATGTCGAGGAGTCCGACTGGAATGCGACCGATTCCAAACTTGGATTGTCCGGCGTGGCGCGCGTAGAGCGGAATCGGCACTTCCGAGACGGAAAAACCGTCTGCGGCCGCCATCACAACCATATAGCGATGCCAATCAGGGCGATTCGGAAGCGCGTCCATCACCTCGCGCCGATACGCCTTCACTGAATTGAGATCACGCACGGTTACCTTGAAGAGCGAGCGGCTCAGCCTGTTGTAGATCCCTGACACAAAGGCCTTTTCGTACTTCCCTTCCTTGTAGCCCGTCACGATGTCCGACTCGCCCGCGAGAATCGGGGCGACGAGACGTGGAATGTCCTCGGGCTTGTACTGAAGGTCCGCTGGATAAAAAACGAGGATGCCGCCACGCGAATGCATGTAGCCAGTGCGCAGTGCGTCAGCAATTCCGCGCCTGACTCCGTGCCTCACCGGCTTGAGAAAGGCGTATTCCTCTGCCAGACGCTGTAATACCGCCCATGAATCATCGACGGAACCGTCGTCGACAACGTTAACTTCGTAGCGCTGCGGCGCAGATGCGAAGGCCGCGCGAGCCTGCTCCATGAACAGCGGCAGATTCTCAGCCTCATCCTTCGCGGGAACGAGGATGCTCACTTCCGGCCGAGCGTTGGTTGCCTGGAGACCAGCGCCCTTGAAGCGCTGCGTCGCGTCGGCCTGGGGAATTGACGTCATACGCGCTTGCGCATTCGGGCCGAGAGCACACCGAGCTGATCGCGGTATTTCGCGACGGTCCGGCGAGCGATCTGCACGCCGCCTTCGCGAAGAATGTTCACGATCGCCTGGTCGGTTAGCGGGTGCTTCGGATCCTCTTCCTGCACCAGCTTCTGGAGCTGAGCCTTGATGCCGCGTGCGGATACGTCCTCACCATCCGAAGTCGCCAATCCGGATGAAAAGAAGAACTTGAGCGGGAGCACGCCGCGCGGAGTCTGGACGAACTTCTCGTTGGTCACTCTGCTCACGGTCGATTCGTGCATGTTGATCACCTCCGCAACCTCGCGGAGGGTGAGAGGCTTGAGATACTGGATTCCCTTCTCGAAGAACTCACGCTGACGCTCCACGATGTAGTTCATCACCTTGAGCATCGTCTGGCGGCGTTGCTCGATCGCCTGGATCATCCAGTTGGCGGAGTTGAGCTTGTTGGAGATGAATTCCTTGTTCTCGCCGTCGAATTTCTTCTTGTCGCGCGCAATCTCCTGATAGACGCGGCTCAATTTGAGCCGGGGCAGGTTCGCGTCGTTCAGGAAGACGTGGTACCGGTCGTCGATCTTCTCTACGATCAAGTCGGGGATGATATAGTTGTCATCACGTGACCCGTATTGGAGGCCCGGTTTCGGATCGAGTTTGGCGATCTCATCCGCGGCTTTCTGTACGTCCCCCGCGCTGATGCCGAAGCGCTTGGAGATCTCGCTCCACCTGTGGTTGATCAGCTCCTCGAAGCAATCGCGCACGAGTCGGTACGGCACGGACTGCTCGAGTCCGGCCTCCTTCAGCTGGAGAAGGAGACACTCGCGAAGGTCCTGCGCACCGACGCCTGGCGGATCGAGGCCCTGAATCGTGGCAAGCATCCTCTGCCCTTCATCCGACGTGTAGAGCGGAAGGTCGTCGATATCGCGCCCCGCTTCCTCAGCCGCCTTGGTCACTACCTCGTTGAGAGCGCGAATTATATCCTCAACCCCGCTAGCGAGATAGCCGTCGTCGTTAATGTTACCTATAAACTCGTCGGCGAGCAGCGTCTGCCGCGGCGTAAGCTCGAGGAGACTCACCTGATCGCGCAGATGATCGCTCAAATCGCGCGTGGCGACCGTTACAGGCTCGAAGTACTCACGCTCTTCGTGCTCCTCCCGGCGGCCGCCCGCCGTGTCGAAGCCATCGAGAAGGATCTCCTCCCAGTCGATCTCCCCTGCGCGCTCGTCCTCGGTTTCCGCTTGTGCCGGTTCTTCGGCCTCGCCTTCCTGCTCCTCCTCTTCATCCTCTGCCTCGACAAGATCGAGGAAAGGGTTGTTGAGCAGTTCCTGCTTCAGGTGCTGCTGCAGATCCAGCAACGGCATATAGAGCAGATCCATCGCCTGGTACAGGCGTGGATTGATCTTGAGCTCCTGTCGGAGCTGGGTGGATTGATTGAGCCCCGGCTTCAAGAGACGGTCACCCCATCCCTGTCGCGCGAGAAGCGCTCGCGCAGGCGTGCCGTGAGCGTCGGGCCCAGATAGATATCGGCGACTGTGTCATCGAATACGAGATCCCGCACGGTTCCGGAAACCTTAACCTGTCCATCGAACATAATGTAGGCACGGTCCACGATGTCGAGCGTCTGCTCGACGTTGTGATCGCTTATGAGAACACCAATGCCCCGATGGCGGAGGCCCGCAACAATGGTTTGAATGTCGTGCACGGCGATCGGATCTACGCCAGCAAACGGTTCGTCGAGCATCATGAATTTCGGGTCCGTTACGAGCGCCCGCGTGATCTCCAGCCGGCGGCGTTCGCCACCGGAGAGAGCATAAGCCTTGCTCTTGCGCAGACGTTTGATACTGAGCTCGTCGAGAAGCTTTTCCAGCCGCTCCGAGCGCTCCGCCGGGGACAGCGGAAGGGTCTCGAGAATGGCCATTATGTTGTCCTCGACCGAGAGCTTTCTAAAGATCGAAGGTTCCTGGGAAAGATACCCAATTCCGCGTCTCGCACGCTCGTACATTGGGAGTTTCGTGATGTCTTCGCCGTCGAAAAGGATTCGACCGGAAAGCGGCTGAATGAGACCGACGATCATGTAGAAGGTCGTCGTTTTACCGGCCCCGTTGGGGCCGAGGAGCCCAACGATTTCCCCCTGCTGCAACCGGAGTGCGACGTTGTTTACGACCTTGCGCCCGCGATAGATCTTGGTGAGGCCCTCAACTTCGAGCACACTCCCGGCTATCACCCTCGGCTTTGGCGGCGTAGAGAGTGAGAGGCGCGAATGTTCTCCGGTCTCTCGCATCGCCTCGGCGAACTCCGCGCGGTTGGGCGCGATGTCCTCCCAGATGGCGGGAGAAATTCGGACGGTCGCAGCGTCGCTCTCCACGTCGCGGTCGAAGGGGAGCAAAACTCTGCTCTCTACCAGTCGCGGCAGGGCCGAGGACGCGAGGTAAGCCCGAACTTCGTCCTGCCCCAGCCTCCCCGCTTCACGTTCGGCGTCCAGACCCTTGGCGCGAATTGCACCCAGATAATCGTCCCGGTAGTTCGCGGCGACGTCCCTTATTCTGGCTGCCCCATTCGAGTCGGCGGCTCTGACGATTGCGTGCAACGCGAATCCATCGAGGCGATCCGTTTGCGACGAGCTGTCCATTAGAGCGCGGATGCTCTCGGGAAGGCGGAGAGCGGGACTCACTTTCGCACTCCCGGGGGTTTGACGGGCGCCTTCGGCTTAGCCGGAGTTGGCGTCGTCGATTTCCCCGCGGCTGGCTGGGTTGCAGGCTCGGTCATGACTCCGGTCGCCTGATCCGTAACTGTCACCGTCGCAACTTTCCGATCCTCGAACTCGACGTCGATTAACCTGCCGCGGACATAGTTGACACTGGGTTCAGTTGCCGGACCCCTCGAGTTCTTCATCTGATAAAATGATTTTGCGTTGCCGAGCGCGAGAATTTGACGAACCCGAGGCCGACTCGATGTGTCGGTCGGAGGAATGGAATCGAATCGGGCGATGATAGTGTCCCCGCTCATCCAGTCTCTTTGGGTGGACACGACTCCCGAATCCGGATTGCTCTCGGCGTAGGCGTTACGCAATGCCCGGACCTCGCGGACGCGCTGACCCGGCATGACGGCGTCAATCGAATCTGCGACTATCTCGCGATCGGGCGAAACGGCGTGCGCGCGGGTCTTTCCCCAGGCCATTACCCGCTGCAGCTGGTTGCTCGCTACGCGCAAATCGACAGTGTCGGCGACGAGCTCGAGATCCTGACTCAGCGCGTGACCATTGGGAGTCGCTACCACGCGCTCGACTTGCCGATTTCTGGAGTACACGTCGACGACGCCGCCAGTAAGCGTGAAGGTGTGCGCTCCCATTCCCTTGACCGTCGGTTGGCGCATTAATCGAGCGAAGTCCCTGCCGCTGTCGAGAAAGGCAGAATCACCGGTGGCGAGCAGGTCGGGCCGAGTGATTTGAACGTGACCGGACGCGTAGACGAGGCTGTCTCCTTCCATGACAATTTGGTTCGCAACAACATGCGCAGTGTCGGGCGGCCTGCCTCTGCCGGAGGTATCCTTTTGAACGAGAGTCACTACGGGACGTCCAGGCGCGAACATCCGCGCCAACGGCCGCTGCGGCGTGCTGCGGTAATAATCCGCGCTTGGTCCCCGCAATGTGCTGCCGTTCGACATCACGGCCACGACATCGCCTTCGGCGTGAAGGTGGTCGTCGTTCTGGTAGTAAGTCATCGTTCGGGACGTGACAGTTGTACGAGGCTCCGTGTAGTGGACGTTGCCGACGAGGTACAACCTTCCCTGGGATTCGTAATACTCGGCGCTGTCAGCGGTGAGAGTGTTGCCTTGACCGATGCAATGAGCGACGACGCCCGCGCTCAGGAATGTGGTTCTCTTCCCACTTGCATCCTCCCTGATGGTCATGGCGGTGCCAGGCTTGTTTTGGAGGTC
>CATPBD010000222.1 GCA_955652265.1 uncultured Gemmatimonadaceae bacterium
ACCACTTCGCTACGTTCGACCAGCGCAGCACGCTCGGCCGCGGGAAGAAGCTTGAGAATCTTGTTGCGGATGGCACCATCCGATCGGCTGGTCGCCGAGGGCCCCTGCGCCGCGGCGCGAGTCGGGGAATGGATCGACACAGCTGACATCTCGGTCCAGTAGTGCGTCCCCAGGCGGACGCGTTACACGTATTCTTTATCCGCGAGCCTGGGTAGTGCAGCGCGCGGCTCTCAAGTATGATCGCATGTTTAGCAAATAGCGAACCGGCCTGGTTTTCTGTCTCTGGTCCGACTCCAAGTCGCCAAAAAACTACCCTCGCTAGACGTCGGGATGGTAGTCCCCTTAGGTGTTATCTTGGGGGGGTTAAAACAGTCATTTATGACGGCCTGCCATCTATAGAGCAGCAGGAGAGATCGCCCCACCGGAAGCCATGACGACACCTGCTGACCCACAGACCAACGAGCGCAAATTCCGCTTCAAGGATGAGTGGCTGGTCGCGCTCGTGGGGACAATGCCAGGTGTCACCCCCGAGCTCATCAAGCGGTGGCGTTTTCAGGAGAAGCCGTACGTCGCGCAGGCCCTCATCGACGGTGATGTCCTCTCGTTCAAGGAGATCGCCGAAGTCGTCAAGGAAGCCTTCCGGATCGACTACGTAGACCTGAATCCCAGCGAAATCGACAAGGACGCGATGCAGCTCCTCCCCGAGAAACTTTGCCGGGAGCACAACGTCCTGCCCGTAAAAGTCGACAGCCGCATGATCTGGCTGGCCATGGCCAACCCGCTCGACCAGGAAGCGATCCAGCGGGTCAGCTGGGCGACGAGCCGCGAGGTGACGCCGCTCTTTTGCCCGCCAGGACAACTCGACAAGCTGGTGTCGGAGACGCTTCGGCCCGACGCCATGATCTACGGCTTGATCGAGAAGCTCGATCAGGCCGTCGGCGTAGAGCAGATCAAGGAGCAGGAGCAGGACGAGGCGGCGATGGCGCGCGTGCACGCGCCGGTCATCAAGCTCGTCGACGCGATCATCGCCAACGCCATCAAGCTGCGCGCGTCCGACATCCACATCGAGCACGACGAGACATCGACGTTGGTGCGCTTCCGCATCGACGGTCTTCTCAAGAACATCATGGTGCTACCGAGGTTCATCGGCGTCGGCCCGGTCGTCTCGCGCATCAAGATCATGTCCGACCTGGACGTGGCAGAGCGATTCCGGCCGCAGGACGGGCGCGCGAAAGTGAGAGTTGCGGGAGAAGAGGTCGCTCTCCGCGTCTCCATTCTTCCCACGCGTGTCGGCGAGAAGGTCGTGATGCGTTTGCTCAACGAGAAATCGGTGCAGGTCTCGATGCAGACGCTGGGCTTCATGCCCGAAGTACTGGAAAGATTCGAGGCGCTCTTGAATCGCGAGCAGGGAATTCTTCTTGTCACAGGGCCCACCGGCTCGGGCAAGACGACGACCCTCTACGCCGCACTCAATACGCGCCGCGGCGAGTCGGTCAACATCGTCACCGTCGAAGACCCGGTTGAGTATCGGCTGAGCGGCGTCAATCAGGTGCAGGTGAACGAGAAGCAGGGACTCACCTTCGCGGGGGTCCTGAGATCGGTGCTGCGTCAGGATCCCGACGTGCTGCTGGTGGGAGAAATCCGAGATCAGGAGACCGCGACGATTGCGTTCCAGGCGGCGATGACGGGCCACCTCGTGCTCTCGACGCTGCACACCAACGACGCCATCGGCGCCATTCCGCGACTGTCCAACATCGGGGTAGAGCCTTTTCGAGTCGCGGCTGGCTTGATCGGAGTTACGGCCCAGCGTCTGGTGCGGAGAGCGTGCCCGCACTGCCGCTACGAAGCGCCAGTCGAGGAGCTCCACCCGATGGTTCGCTCGGCGCAGCAGCGTCTGTTCGGTAAGGCTCGGCACGTCAAGGCGACGGGGTGCGCAGAGTGCGGCTTCAGCGGGTACACCGGACGTCTGCCACTCATCGAGTTCCTGGAGATCACGCCCGAGCTGCGCGGCATGATCACCACCGGAAAGCTCGCCGACGAGATTCGTGCGCACGCACTGCGAACGGGCGCGCTCCACACGTTCGACAACGACGCGCTCTGGCACATCGCCGAAGGTGATACGACAGCGGACGAAGTAATTCCCTACACGGAATTCGAGCGGCGAAAGACGCCACGTACCAACACGCCCCGCGTCAATCAGGAGTACGTGCCCGAGCTCGATGCGGATGGTGTTCCAAAGCCGTCGAGGGTGCTTCTCGCCGTCACCGACAAGGCTGATCGCGTGCGGTACAACGACATTCTGGTCGAGGCGAGATTCTCAGTCCAGATCGCCAACGACGGCGCAGCCGCACTGGGCATTCTGGCGCAGGACCCGCCGGACGCCCTCGTTGTCGGATTGAAGCTCCCGATTCTCGATGGAAGACAGGTAGTCCACGCTGCGCGCACGGTAGTGGGATTGATCGATATGCCTATCATCGTCGTCGCGCCGGCGGGCTCCGAGAGCGAGACCAGCGATCTCCATTCGCAAGGCGTTGACGATGTGCTGTTCGAGCCAATCGATCCCGGCCGGTTCAGGGCACGCGTCACGTCAGTGATGCGAAGCCGCGGCCTCTGGGCGGAGACGGAAGAAGTGATGCGCCCACTCATTCCGCAGGACGAGGCAGAGCGACTCGTCGAGTTCCGTCTCAGCGCCGCCCTCGATCCGAAACCGGAAGAAAGATTCGACAAGATCAGCCGCATGGCGCAGCGCGTGTTCAACGTGCCATTCGCGGGCATCTCCTTCGTGGAAGGCGATCGACAGTGGTTCAAGTCGAAGCAGGGTTTGCCGATCGAGGACACCACTCGCGAGCTATCGTTCTGCGGTCACGCGATCAACGGCGAAGAGGCACTGGTCATTGAGGACGCTGTGCTCGATCCGCGCTTCGCGCAGAATGTGCTCGTGCTCGAGGAGCCGCGCATCAGGTTTTACGCGGGGCATCCCGTGAAGGGACCGGGCGGGCACAGTGTCGGAACGCTGTGCATCATGGACAAGCTGCCGCGGGAATTCACCGACGACGACCGTGAGACGCTGCGCGACCTCGGCGACATGGTCGAGAAAGAGCTGCGCTCGAACTCCAAGTCCAAATCGAAGAAGAAGGTCGAGGCGCCCCCGGATTAGCATCGCGGGGGAGGTCGATAACTGCAACTGAACGAGTTGTGAGCTACCAGCTGACCAATGCTGACAGCAGATGGCCGTAGAACGTCGGGACGCCACTACGTGGCGTGATGGCACAGGCAGTTGCGTCCAACCCCTTGCGCGATCCAAGACCCTATGCCAAGATATCGTTAGCTGTGCTAACGATCTCCCCAGGGGTACGCCATGTCAAAGAATGCTGGACCCGCTCTCGGACGCATCAAGCAAATCGCAGTGCCGGTGCGCGACGTGAAGGAAGCCGCGCGATTCTATCGGGACACGCTGGGATTGAAGCACCTGTTCGATGCCCCTCCTGCCCTCTCCTTCTTTGATTGCGCTGGGATCCAATTGATGCTCGCCGGACCCGAGGCTCAGGGTAAGGATGGAGACCAGCAGCATCCGGTGCTCTTCTACGACGTCAGCGACATCAGGAAATCGCATGCGACGATAAAATCTTCCGGCGCCACGACCATCGAGGAGCCACACGTCATAGCCCGCATGAAAGGGCGGGAGATATGGATCGCTTCCGTTTCCGATGGCCAGGGCAACGTCGTGAGCCTGATGAGTGACGTCGCGGAGGCGTGAGCGCGAGGCTCTCGCGCTCGCCGACCAGCTTCATTCGGCGGCAATTCATCTCCTCCGGCATTTGCGCAAGGAGGACGACGCCAGTGGACTCTCGGCGCCGCGACTCTCGGCGCTTTCGGTGGTCGTCTTCGGCGGCCCGATTACTCTGGGCCAACTCGCTCGCGCGGAGCAGGTGAAGCCACCAACGATGACCCGCATCGTGGCCGGCCTGGAGAAAGACGGTCTGGTGAAAAAAAAAGGTGACGCGCGCGACCGGCGGCTGACAAAGATCTACGCGACAGCCAGAGGAGAGAGAGTGCTCGTCGCGGGCCGAGCCCGACGAGTTGAATTGCTCGCGGGCGCGGTAGAACGGCTCGGCAAAACGGAGCTGGCGGAGCTGGGACGGGGGGCTCAACTTCTCCGGGAGCTGATCGATTCCATGCGGAGAGCACAATGAGTCGCCCTCAATCTGATCTCGACGCGCTGCGCGATGATCTACGCAAGGTCTACGACGGAGACCCGTGGCATGGCTCGTCGATCACGCAAGTCCTCAAAGGAATCGACGCGGACGTGGCCGCGCGCCGCTCGATTCCACACGCGCACACGATCTGGGAGATCGTGCTGCACATGACGGGGTGGACACGAGAGGTGGCGTCACGCGTGCGCGGCGCCCCACCCAAGTCTCCGCCGGAGGATTGGCCTGCGCCCCGATTCGGCGGGGGGCCGGCGGCATGGAAGGCAGCCAAGGAAGATCTGGCCGCAGCCCAAACGGAGATCGAAGCCGCTGTCGGCGCGCTCAATGCCGACGATCTCATTCGCTGGATCGAAAGCCACGAAGGCGCGGGCTACACGGTGGGAACTGTTATACGCGGGTTGCTTCAACATCACACGTATCACGAGGGACAGATCGCGATCCTCAAGCGCGCGGCGGAGACTACCAAGGGTTAAATGGTCAACTGGCATCGAACGTGTGCTGAGAAACCGCAACTGAATCAGACCGCCGCAACGAGGAGCTCCCACCGACTCTTATGACAAGGCTCAAGACCCGCGTTCCCGAACTGGCCGGCGTCGCCACCTACGCGCAGGCGGCGCGCATCGGCTACTCAGTAGAAGAAAACGTTCAACGATTGCTTCGGATTCACTGGACGGAGCGTAAGCTGATGGCCACCATGCTCGCGCACCTCGCGTCCATGCCGGTCTGGGAAGCGAAATGCGCGCTCGCCCTGCACCAGTGGTACTGTGCGGAGCACGCAGACTGGCTGCGCCGCCGGATCACCGAAATGCGACACCCAGCGCCACCACTGGACCAGCCTCCCGATGCCGCGCTCGATGCGTTTCTCGAAGAGCTTCTGCACGCGGAGAATCCGGAAGAGCTCATCGCCGGAGTTTACGGCGTCGCCCTGCCCGCGCTCCGCGACGCCTACTACAACCACATTCACCACACCAACCCGCTCGTAGATCAACCAACTCGGCGCTTCATGCGCTTCGCTCTGCTCGAAATTACCGAAGCCGTCGAGTGGGGTGACGCTGCTCTATCGGCGTTGGCCGAGGACAGCTCCGCCGCAGTCCTCGCCACGTCCTGGCGCGAGCACTTGGAGCTCTACCTCGACGCAGCGCGTGGCATCGCTGGCGATCCGCGCATCGCCGTCGAGGAAGGCGATGGACGCAGCGGTGTGGCAATCCGCGCGCTCGATCCGCCGCTGCCGCCGCCCAGCGCGGCGAACCCGTTCGTCCCGGACTTCGAGCCAAAGCGTGATCGCCGTTTCCACGGACTTTACAACTTCAACTTTCCACCCCACGTCGTTTACAACGCGCCGGGCGTGCCCGCGGACGAGCGCAATGTTGCCCTCCTCTGCAAGCGGACACTCGAGATGGATGTACCGGAGATGATGTGCTCGTTTCTATTCGAGCGGAAAGACCAGCCGTGGGAGTTCTATCTCGACTACTCGCGGCAACTGTGGGACGAGGCTCGGCACGCCATGCTGGGCACGGTCGCGTTCGAGTCGCGCGGAGTTGACTGGACGGAGATCCCGCTAAATGTCGGATTCTCGCTGCGGCTCAACCTCCACGCCACTCCGCAGGAGCGTCAGATTCTGCTCTACGCCATCGAGCAATCGCTGATGCCGAGCGAGACCGGGAAGCGGTTCGAGTACGAGACCGCGGTCGAAGCCGGTGACGAGCTGTCGGCGCACTTCCACGACTACGATTGGGCCGACGAAGTTCTGCACGCGCAAATCGGCAGACGCGCGCTCAAGCGCGAAGGGATCACCGGAGCAGCGGCAATCGAGCGCGGCAAGGAGATTCACGAGCGGACCTGGGCCGCCCTCGAGCAGTACAAATCACGCGAGCCACAGACGAATTGGTGGCCGGATTTTGTCCGGAAGGTGCTTGGCAAGGAGAGCGCGGCACGCGAGGATCACCTCGCCGAGCCGAGAATTGTCGGCGAGTGAATCCGGGCGCTCGGCCCGCGCTTCCTTGTCCCTTCGTTAAGCGGAGTAGATCGCAGTCGTTCCGTTGAGCGAGATCGTGAGAGACCGCGTGCCACCAAACGTGCTGCCGTTGCTGAGCGAGCCACTGTAGGGGTTGAAAGGGGGGCTGGTGAAGGTGCTC
>CATPBD010000223.1 GCA_955652265.1 uncultured Gemmatimonadaceae bacterium
CGGACTCTTCGGACCTCCTTGTGGTTTCCGCCTACGTCTCACCACAGGAGTTCTCCGGCACTGTAGGCACCCAAGCGGCTTTTTCCGAATTCATTGAGAAATTTGCGTTGTCCGGGAAGCCGATAATCGTCATCTCCTTCGGGAGCCCGTACCTCCTCAGCGCCTTCCCTTCGGTGTCGTCGTACCTCCTCGCGTGGGGTGGCGCCCCCGTCAGCCAGCGCGCTGCCGCCCTCGCGGTTCTTGGCGAGCGGGAGATCAACGGTCGACTTCCAATTTCGTTGCCGCCGAGTCTGTCTTTCGGCGCCGGCATTCATAGAGCACAGACCGGGATGTAAAGATCAATGAAGTCTCTTTGCCTCATTCTTAGTTCTGTAGTCGCGGCTGTCGCGTGCGCACCGCCTCCGCCGGCGGCTCGCGTCGCGACTCTTCCCGCACCGATCAAGTACGTCGAGCCACAGCTCGGGCTCAACAACTCCGGACTCGACACCGCGCTGCCCGCGAAGCTCGACAAGATCGTGAAGACCGCGATCGAGGAAGCCGTTGCTCCCGGAGTAGCGATCGCCGTTGGCCGAAACGGCCACATCGCCTACATGAAGGGCTACGGCTACATCGACTGGAATCAGCCTGGCTCGCCAGCGGTCGACACCAACACGCTCTACGATCTGGCGTCACTCACCAAGGTGATTGCGACTACGACGGTCGCGATGATTCTCGAGGAGGGAGGACAGCTCGACATCAATCGCACCGTCGCGTCGTATCTGCCGGAGTTCAACTCGCCGGAGAAGGCACAGATCACGGTGAGGCAGCTCCTCACGCACAGCGGCGGCCTTGAAGCGGGTGCCAACATTTACCAGACTGCGCGCGGGCGAGAGCAGTACCTGTATCAGATCAACGCGCGCCCGCTCGAGTACTCACCGGGCACGAACATGATCTACAGCGACTGGGACATGATTCTGCTCCAGCTCGTGATGGAAAGAATTACCGGAAAGACGCTCGACGTCCTCGCCGCGGACAAGGTCTTCAAGCCCCTTGGCATGACCGACACACAGTTTCAGCCGCCATTATCACTGCGGCCGCGGATCGCGCCGACCCAGGTAGACGACGCGCGCGGAGGATTGCTGTGGGGAGCCGTGCACGACGAGAACGCCTGGGCGATGGGTGGCGTCGCCGGACACGCGGGTCTTTTTTCGACGGCGCGCGACCTGGCGCTGTTCTCGATGATGATTCTGAACGGTGGTGAAGGAGTAAACGCTGTTCGCATCGCGAAACCGGCCACCATCGCGCGGTGGACAGCGCGTCAAGGGAAGGAATCGTCGCGCACTCTTGGATGGGATTCGCCGGAGGGCGGTTCGAGTGCGGGCCAGTTCTTCTCACCGTGGAGCTTTGGTCACACCGGGTTTACCGGCACATCCATCTGGATAGATCCGGAGAAAGACCTTTTCGTGGTCGTGCTCACGAATCGCGTGAACCCCACGCGCAGCAATACGCGTCACGTCCAGCTTCGTCGCGACGTCGCGGACGCTGTGCAGCAAGCCGTGCTAGGCGCGCGGATCGTGAACTGGGAAAATCGCTAGCTTGGGCATTGCCGCTCTGTGGGACTGCCGCTCGGGCTGGCATCTGGGATAGAAGATTCAACACGGATGCTCCGGATTTTAGCGGATGCTCCGGATCGCCTCGACTGCTGGTGAGGCTCCGCTTGGCGGGCCGTGATTTTTTGGGAACTGCCGCTCGGGCTGCTTCTTCTGCTGCGGCACTGATCACTCCTACGAAATAACAAAAAGATCGCTGCTCTTGCGGTAGGAGCCCTACCGCCCCTTTGGAGCGATCCGCCAAATCCGCTCAATCCGCCAAATCCGTGTAACCTCGAACCTAGATGCCAGCCCGAGCCGTTGTCGTCATTGCGGCCAAATGCGCTGCACCCGGAAGCTAACTCCTCTAGATTTGCGGAAATTCAATCACTGAATTGTTCTTTGGGAAGATTCACACCCTATAACAATTGGTCGCTGATGGATTGCTCCCGGCTTCTGTCAACATTTCGCGCGCCCATATTTCTTCGGCTTGTCGCCGTGCTAGCTCTCGTTCCCGCGCAACGATCCAGCGCTCAGGTTTTGGAGCGCCTTTTTTATTACGTCGATCGGGAAGACTCTTATCAAAGTCTGGTAAGAAACATCGACCAGATCTCTGTCCTTGGCCCACAGGTCTACACCGTCGACAGCCTCGGCATCGTCTTCGGTGAGCTGGACTCGCGCGTGCTGACTCTGGCGAAGGCGCACCACGTGAAAGTGATGCCGCTCGTGGTCAACGAGGGATTCAATGGTCCGGCCTTGAGGAGTCTCCTCGCTGATACTGCTGCTCGCGGACGCGCTACACGGAGCCTCGTCGAGCTGTGCCAGCGCAATGCCTACTGGGGAATCCAGTTCGACATCGAGAACGTCAACATCCAGGATCGCGACCTCCTCAGCGCCTGGTACCGCGCGACCGCCGACGCTCTTCATCGCGCCGGCTGTACGCTGAGCATCGCCGTCGTGCATCGCACCGAGGAGACGGCGGGCGAGACCGGATATCACCGCTTCCTCCAGGAGAGCTGGCGCGCCGGCTACGATCTAGCCGCGCTCGCACAGGCTGGCGACTTCATCTCGCTAATGACGTACAGCCAGAATACCCGTCGCACTCCGCCCGGGCCGGTGGCGGGAATCGACTGGATGCGCGAGAACATCGATTACTTCCTCAAGTACGTTCCTAGGGAGAAGCTTTCGCTCGGCATTCCAACCTACGGCGACCATTGGTTCACTCGCTGGGATCCAACTCTTCCCGAACGCGCGCGCTCGTGGAGTGAGACCGTCGACTGGGCCTGGGGCTCGGGACTCGCCGAGCGACACGGCGCGACGATGCAGTGGGATAGCGTAGCCCGAGTGCCCTACGCCTACTACTCCAACGGCGGTGTATACGAGTGGGTCTTTCTCGAGAACGCCCGAAGCTTCAGGGAGAAGATGGAGTTGGCGCGCTCGTATCACCTTCGCGGCTTCTCGGTCTGGGTGCTGGGGCCCGAGGATCCGGCCGTCTGGGATTACCTCAAGACTCAACCCAAACCGTGAGACGATAATCCGTTTATCTTTCCGAACGCCTCTTTCCTCTCATTGAATGCCAGCCTCCAAGGAACGAGTCCCCGTAGTAGTCGTCGAGTACGATGAGATCGCGAGAACCATCGCGACGCGCATCGCTCAGATAATCAAGGAGCGCCGAGCTGCGGGCGGACATGCGGTGCTCGGTCTCGCCACGGGCAGCACGCCGATCGGCATCTACCGCGAGCTGATCAAGATGCACCGCGAAGAAGGCCTCGATTTCTCCGACGTCGTGACTTTCAACCTCGACGAGTACTACCCGATGACTCCGAATAGCATCCACAGCTATCACCGGTACATGCGGGAGAATCTCTTCAACCACATCAACGTCAAGCCGGAGAACATTCACATTCCGCGCGGCGATGTCCCGCGAGACGACGTAGATGTCGAGTGCGAGGCGTACGAGGCGTCGATTAAAGAGGCTGGCGGGATTGACCTGCAGATCCTGGGGATCGGGAAGACCGGACACATCGGCTTCAACGAGCCTGGATCGGGAGTCGACTCCCGCACCAGACGCATCTCGCTCGACACGGTGACCCGTCGCGACGCTGCTGGCGATTTTTTCGGGGAGGAAAACGTTCCCACCGAA
>CATPBD010000224.1 GCA_955652265.1 uncultured Gemmatimonadaceae bacterium
CCGAACGCGCCGCTCGATTGATACAGCGCGGAGCGGGCCCACATCCGGCACGAGAGTGCCTGGTATAGCGCCCAGCGATTCACCATCAGGTCGAACGTTGGCTCGGGCGTTTTCACCTTGATGGTTTCGAGTCTCCTCTCCCAGCTCTTTACGTTCGCGTCCACAGCTTGCCGCGCCGCCTTCGGCATGCGATGGCGCGCAATGATCTCCCGCACCGGGTCCTCGCCCTCGGCGGCGCCGAGCAGCATCACGATATCGCGCGATTCTCCGGGCTCGACCGTTATGCTCACTTGCAAAGCGCAGCACGGATCTATCGTGGCTCCAATCGCTCCCGACAACCCCGCGCGTTCGAGTCCTGCCGGACTTGAAATCGTCCCGTTTCTGCCAAGGAATTCGCGTCGATCCGCCGTGTAGTACGCTACGCGCTCGCTGATCGAAGCGAACGCGATGGTATCGGCGAACTCTGCGTCGAAATAGTTGCGCGCGAACATCGACTGAGTGTTCTCGTCGAAGCTTGTGCGCACCTGGTATTGCGTCTGCTCGCGAGAAATACCGAGCACCCATTCGAGGTACCACGTCAGCGTAAGCTTCTTACGCGTCAGTCCTTCGTTACGCAGGGTCAACACGCTGATCTTCACTGGATCGGCTCGATCCACGCCGATTCGCAACGAGCTCGTGAGGCCCTTGTGGGTGTGATCGAACACCGAGTAGCCTGCGCCATGTCGCACGCGATATGGTGTTGGCTCGCGAATAGGGCACGGAGTCGCCGTCCAGAGATCACCGTTGGCATCATCGCGCAGGAACACGCAATCGCTCGACGGATCGCGCACGGGGTCGTTGTGCCACGGAGTAATGCGATAGAAGAAACTGTTCCTGGCCCAGGTTACCCCGCTTCCTCCTTCGCTCACGTAAAACCCGCCGGCAGGATTCCCAACCACGTTGATCCACGGCGCCGGTGGGAGATCGCTTCCGGTCAGGTGGATCTCGTATTCGCCATCCTTGTTGAAGCCGCCCAGACCATTGAACGACTGAAGCCCGGTGCCTGGATCCGGCGTATTCGCGTGGATCGGTACCGTGCCGAGCGGCACGATATCGCGGTTCATGATCTCGAGCTTGGGTGGATATCTGTCTTCGACACCCGGGAATTCGAGGAAATTTCCGAGTCCAAGCCCATCGCAGTTCACCTGAACCCGGGCCATGGCCTTGAGCAGTGTGATCTCCTCGGGCTTGAGCAAATCCGCGCGTCTGATGAACACGCCACCGGGTCGATCTAGCAATCCCGCCTCGCTCGACGCCATCGTCGTCGCCAGCAGCTCGTCACTCAGCTCCTGCATGTAACTCGCGGGATGCATGTTGAGAATCACGAGATCGCAGGTGATTCCCTTCAGTCTCCAGTAGTGGTGGGTTCTGAGCAGCTGTCGGATGCTCGGCATTCCGACCGGGCTTTCGATAGTTGCCAGAAGTATCGGCCAATCACCTGAAATGCCGAGCGTCCATAATGCTTGCTGCCCCAGTTTGTTCTCCTCGACCGCGCTCTGAGCCGGACGGAATCCCGGGTGCGGGAACATCAAATGCCCCGCGAGATCCTGATACAGCGCAGCGTCCGCGGGCGCGATCCCCAGATCACGCAACTCCGCCTGCGCTTGCGCCCACGAGAGATCGAGAGCGCGGCGCGCACTGTACGGATCGTGATACAGATCCGCCAGCTCGATCGCCCGCTCCTTGTTCTCGGCGATGAACGTCGTGTACGCAACGTGCGCGGATGCACCGGGTGGGATGCGAATACGCACACGCAGCGAGAAGATCGGATCGAGCACTGCACCGACAGTTCCCGTCAAGTCGGCGCCTTCGTCAAGAGCCTCGGCGTTTCTGACTGAGCGGCCTCTTCCGACGAACTTTGCGCGATCGGTTTCGCAGGAGACTTTGCCGACAACTTCCGGTCCCACTGCCACGACGTGTGCGCACCAGATCGCTGCCTCCGTCGCCGAGCGAGGACGTCGCGTCGCCAGCAACGCGGCATTGGGCTCCAGAAATTCCGTCTGCACAAAGAGATTCTGGAACGCCGGATGCGCGCGATCCGCTTCGGGGGGCGCCAGCACTACTTCCGAATAGCTCGTCAGCTCGATCTCCCTCGGCTGAAGCGACCTGTTCGTAAGAATTATCCGTCTGACTTCCGCCGCATCGTCCGATGCCACCGCGATCTCGGTGACGGTGTCGATGTCACCATCCCGTCGGATGAAAGTGATCCTGTCGCTGGCGAAGAGAACGCGATACCACTGCGGTTCGGTTCCCGATGGCTGGTGTGCAGTCGACCAGACATGTCCGGTGCTCAGGTCCTTTACGTAACACCACTGTCCGTAGTTATCGCGCGTCGAGTCGTGACGCCAACGCGTGACGGCCAGGTTTCCGTAACGGCTGAACCCACCCCCGGCGTTCGTAATCAGCGTCGTGTACGGCACGCTGCCCAGAATCCCCACGATGGGCTGCGGCGTGTGCGGGGTCTCGATCTCGCGCACTGCCGGTTTCTCCGTTTCGCTCGGTACCCGGGCGGCATCGCTCCCCGAGACGTCCTGCATGACCAGGCGCCGCGGAATCCTCTCCTGCAGCACGAGCTCCGCGGAGCGTACGAGTGGATCGGTGTGGAACCGGCGCGGCCATATCTGACGGTTGAGCGCGTTGTTGAGAGCGACGATGCTCATTCCGATGTGATGCGCCATGAAGGTGCACACGATCGTCTTTCTCGAGCCCGGCGAGGGCCGCGTGTAGTCCAGTGCATCGCGAAAGCCGAACGGCCCGAGTGCGCCCTCTGCTTCGAGCGTCGTCAGATTCTTGAGAGCCTGCCTGGGCTCGACGATCATCGCCAGCAGTGTCGCGTATGGAGCGACCACCAGCTCCTTGCTGAGTCCGCGCTTGAGCGCCAGATCCGGAACTCCGAAGCCGCGATACTGGTAAGTGTGGAACCTGTCGCGTACGGCGTACGCGGACTCCGAGACTCCCCACGGCACTCCGCGCTCCATGCCGTAAGCGATCTGCCGCTTGACGCATCCCTTGTGCGTCTGGTCGAGCAGCGTGAACGGGAAAGTCTGCATCACCAGCGCCGGCATCAGGTACTCGAACATGCTCCCGCTCCATGAGAGCAACGTTCTCGTTCCAGCCGCCGCAGTGAGCTGTCGACCCAGCCTGAACCAGTGATCGACCGACACATCGTCCTTGGCAACCGCCATGAAGGATGCCAGTCGCGACTCGGAAGCGAGCAAATCGTAGTAGGAGTTGTCGACCGTGTTGCTGCCGATGTGATAACCGATCGTGAACAGCTTCCGCTTGTCGTCGTACAGAAAGCGGAAGTCCATCTCGACCGCGTAAGCGTGCGCGCGCTCGGCGATTGCCCTGAGCCGCTTTGCATCCGCCTCGGAGCACGATGGATCCTTCAGCATCTCGTAGCACGCCTGCTTCAGGGCGATGAGATGTCCGGCGAAGTTCCCGCTGTCGACCGTCGAGACGTAGGCCGGCTCGAGCACCCGCAGCTCGTTCAGGTCGTACCAGTTGAAGAAGTGCCCGTGGAACCTTCGCATCCTTTCCAGCGAGCGGAAGACTTTCTCTACGCGATCGATCATGTCCGAGCGTGGGATGAAACCGAGGTCCACTGCGCTGACTGTCGAGAGAAGCTGGAGACCGATATTCGTCGGTGATGTGCGAAGAGCCAATACTGGTTCTGGATCTTCCTGGAAGTTGTCCGGAGCAAGCCAGTGTGTTTCTTCGGTCACGAACTTTTCGAAATAAGTCCAGTGCAGCTTCGCGTACCGCAGTGACGCTTGACGCTCCCCTTCGGTGAGGTGAACCTCACCCAGAATCGCCGGCCGGCTCAGTGCGGACGCGATGCTGGGGCTCGCGAACCAGACGAGTACCAGCGGAAGCGTTCCCATGATGAACAGGAATCGATCGTTGGGGCTCGCAGCGCGCCCTACGGTAACATGAAGACCGATCGCTACACCCAGCGCGAGACAGAGCGTGGTCACCGGCAGCATCTTGCGCCAGATCTCGAGCTGAGATCCCATTCCCATCGAGCGCTCGACCTGCGATGCGGTTTGCCACTCGATAAGGTGTCGATGGCTGATGAATAGTCTGTAAAGCGTTCGGAGGATTGCGTCCGCAGATACGACCGCTTGATGCGGAAGGAAGACCACTGCGAGCAGGAACTGCTGTGCGTTTGTTGCCGCGTCGCGACCAACCGCCAGATAATACGCCAGCCACGACTGGTCGCGTGGCGGCCGCACTAGCGATATCGCAAGCGAGAACAGCCAGGGAAACGCAATTGCAGCGAGTACGAGCACCGTCCACCGGATGACGGCGCCCGGGAGTAGGAACCACCCGGTGATGAGCATCGCCAGCTGTGCGATCTCGACGAGACTGCGGCGCAGGTTGTCAAAGATCTTCCAACGGGAGATTGCAGACAGCCGGTTTGGTACTGGACCGTCCGGGCCTGGAACCGTGCCCTTGAGCCACCCGAGCAGTTGCCAGTCACCGCGGATCCACCGGTGCTTGCGACGTGTGAAGGTGAGGTAGCGGGCAGGATAGTCGTCGTACACCTCGATGTCGGTCGCGAGCCCGGCACGCGCGTACGTCCCTTCAATCAAGTCGTGGCTGAGGAGCGTGTTTTCCGGAAACCGTCCGTGCGTTGCGTCCTCGAAGGCATCGACGTCGTAGATCCCTTTTCCGGTGAAGCTGCCTTCACCAAAGAGATCCTGATACACGTCGGATACAGCCGTAGTGTAAGGATCGACACCCGGATGCCCCGAGTGGATCGCGGCAAAGAAGGAGCGGTGTGCGCTCGTAAGCGACACCCCAACCCGCGGCTGAATGATCCCGTAACCTTTGACGACTCGCCCCGCCATTGGATCGTACTGCGCGCGATTGAGTGGGTGCGCGATGCTGCCGACGAGAAGCTGGGCTGCGTCCCGCGGCAGCACCGTGTCGGAGTCGAGCGTGATCACATAACGGACGAAACTCAGTCTGCTCGTATCGCCGACAATCGTGGTGAACGCATCCCTCGCGCTACCTCGCAGGA
The DNA here is from genome assembly GCA_955652265.1 of uncultured Gemmatimonadaceae bacterium. GTDB lineage: Bacteria > Gemmatimonadota > Gemmatimonadetes > Gemmatimonadales > Gemmatimonadaceae > UBA4720. The sequence goes on from CATPBD010000224.1 coordinate 5,066, forward strand.
ACTTGTTGAACTGCGCAAGTTTTCCGCGCTTGCGCTCCCAGCCCATCCATACGTTCTGCTTCGCATTCCACAAACGAGGCCGGTGGAATAGAAAAAACACATCGGCTCCGCTATTTCTGTATTTCGCGTTCAGGGCACGGATACCCGATGTCGCGGCGGCCAGGATTTCTTCGTCATCCGGCCTGTGCTCAGTCGGCGAGTCAGTGAAATCGCTGAGTATCGCGAACTGCAGGTTGGGGTCGCGGTTGGCGAGGTACTGTACCTCGAGATGCTCGAGCGCCTCTTCCACGCCGTGAACACTGCCGAGAAGGGTCGGCACGACCACGGCGGTCATGTACTCTTCGGGAATGCCGTCGTCCCGGAGCTCGAGCTTGGGAAGCAGTCGGGGCGGCATCAGCAGCGTTATGAGCTGGTTGATGACGCTGATCCCGATCTCGCTCGCTGGTATGAGAGCGACGAGAACGATAATGAGCTTTATGCTCGCAGGTGCGGTTTCTACCACTTCGAGAATCACCGCCAGCGCGAGCATCGTGAACAGCGTTATCCCGCCGAAGTAGAGCGTGTTCGGATGGCGCTGCGTCCAGCGATACAGCCATTCTCCGGGAGGCGGTGTGTACCCGACCTTCTCCTCGAGAGTCCTGCGTCCCTCGTCTACCAGGAAATAGCCGACGTGCGCACGTCGCGCATCGGCCGGGTCAGCGAGTTTCGCCAACGCCAGGACTTCACTCGCGATTTCTTCCTCTGGCCGTTTCACGCGCTTCGCGACGTGCTCGACGATGTGCCGGTAATGATCGCGCGTTCCGAACGTCATCGACGAGTAGTGACCGCTCGGATCCTGTCGAAGTAGTTTTTCGGTGGCGCTCTGCGCCTCGACGAAGTCCTTCCAATCGAGTCGCGATATGGTGCGCAGGCTCGTGATGCTGTTGGCAACTGTTACCTGGGTGAGAGCTACCCGGCGATTCGAGCGCGTCGCGGCTTCTTCTGCGCTCGGCCCGTCTTCCGCGATCCACTGCTCGAGCCAGATCAGCGGAGTGAAATTCGTCTGATACGAGCGGACCTGCTGGAGGAACCGTGCGACCCACGTGGGAGTGAATGGAGGATGCTCATCCACGAATGCAGCAAGTGCCGTCGCCAGTGCTTGCGCAGATTCCTCACTAGCTTCCCGCAATATCGTCGCGGCTCTGTCGGCGGATTCCACTTCCTTGAGCCGGGCTGCGACACGTAGCGCCATTCGCCGGATGTTCTCGACGAGACCGAGCCTGAGCATAGTCGGGATTGCCCACAGCTCGCCCATTCGTAGCGATGTGACAGTTTGATACTCGCGCACGAACAACGTGATGTTGTCGAGGTCTAGATGGCCCTCGGTGTGCGCGATCAGCTCTATTGCTACCTCGTACGCGCGCGGGTAGCCGGCGAGAGAGCCGGTCGCAAGTTTGGGAAGCTCCTCGTAGTAACCCTTGGGGAGGTTAGTCCGGATCTCTCGAATGTGCTCCTGAACGATATAGAAGTTGTCCAGAAGCCAGTCGCCGGCAGGGCTGATGTCGAGACCCCGCTCAGCCCCGTGATTCAGCTCTTGGTAAACTCGATCGAGAACTACTTTCGTGTCGTCGAGGCGTAACAGCAGCGGGCCCGGACCACGCTGCTTCTGCGCTGGAAGCAGATGGTGCCCGCGCGCGACCGCGCGCGCGCGTTCGCCAAGTCGCTCGGCGCCCAATACTTCACCGCGGATCGGGCCGACAAGTTCTTCGCCCGCTCCATCACGTGAGCGGCCGAATAGACGACTCAGAATTGTTGCAGGACTTTTGGGCGGGATTGCTGTTGCCACGTCACCTACTCAACGCCAAAGATGTGCCGCTCCCAAATGGAGCACGCCGCAAAATATCCCTGTTCGCTTACTCGGCGTAGTAGGCCTGAATACAGAGCGTCACTAGGTCCTGACGGACACGCTCATATTGATCCGCATTCTGTGGCCGCAAGGATTCTGCGAGTGAGTTCCACAGCTGCTTGAAGATGACGATGAGTTCCTCGGGCCTGATGTCCTGATCATGAGCCTCCCGGGCCATTCTGCGAAGAAGGCTCGCGCGCTGCTGTGTTGGACCGTCGGGTCGTTTGAGCTGCTCGGTGAGCGCGGTTCGCAACTCCTTCATTGTGCTTTCAGAAAGTGAGCTCACGGGGCCTTGAGCAATGGTTTTTCCGACCCTCTGACTGGTCGC
>CATPBD010000225.1 GCA_955652265.1 uncultured Gemmatimonadaceae bacterium
ATCCTTCTGCCCGTTGTCAGGTGTGATAAAGCCAAAGCCCTTTGCATCGTTGAACCACTTCACTTTGCCGGTCGTACGCATTCCCTGCTCCTGAAAAATTTGTGTCTTGGGGAGCGGAGAAACGCCCGACCCTCGACAATCTGATATGCGGGTCTCACTAACCCCGCACTGGGACTTGAGAAGGGAAGCACGGACCTTCGCCCGCCCTGCCCAGCTCGACTTGGCTGAAAAAATAGCAAGGACCGGCTGAGCAGACAATAGACAGATTTAAGTCCCTGTTCTGTGGACCCCCGTTACGAAATACTCCGTTTCGCCAAAGCAGGAGGTTGGCACTCCTCTGTGCTGGTCATAAGTCAGTGAAACCTGCTTCCCGGCATTCTGCTCGATCACCTTGGCAATCGAGTCGTTCCGAACCGTAAACGCGAAGATCTGCGGCATTGTGCCGGGGAGATTTGCCATCGCCAGCTCACCCTCCCAGGTCTTACAAATCCATCCTTTCTTCGAAATCTTCTGGACGTATCCTGCCCGCTCCCCTGAAGAGTACGTGTAGCCGAGGGATACCCAGATCCAGAGTGAAATGATGACCGCGGGAACGAGAACAAGAATAAAGAGCACAATGAACACCTTACGATGCTTCCTCTTGACAGCGATAGGTGCAGCTGGTGTAGCGGAGGTATCGGGGGTATCGGCCATCTAAGCTCCAGAAATGCCGGGAAGGGAAGTTCGCGGGTCAACATGCACCGCTCGGACCAGGGAATTAGCTTTCAAAATCATCATGCGCAAGCCGACATGCCGACCGTAACGCGAAGACCAACAGCATCCGCGATAGTAGGCGACGTACCGATCGGGTCCGCCTATCCAATCGCCGTACAGTCGATGACCAACACCGACACCGCCGACGCATCCGCCACCTCTCTTCAGGTCGCGGAACTCTGGCACGCCGGAAGCAGACTCGTCAGAGTCACGGTCAACAATGACGATGCAGCACGAGCGGTGCCCGAGATCGCCAGTAGACTCGCCGATATGGGTGTTTCGGTCCCTCTGATCGGCGATTTCCACTATAACGGTCATTTGCTCCTCGCCCGATACCCGGCTACGGCGCGTGTACTCGCCAAGTACCGCATCAATCCTGGAAATGTCGGTGGAAAGCGTCGCGACGAAAATTTCCGGACGATCATCCAGGTTGCACTCGACAACGACAAGCCCGTTAGAATCGGAGTCAACTGGGGCTCCCTCGATCAGGATCTTCTGACCTCGCTGATGGACGCGAACGCGCAGAGTGCAGAGCAGCGCACTGCAAAAGAGGTCTATATCGAGGCCATGATCCAGAGCGCTCTGCGCTCCGCGGCGATTGCGGAGGAGATGGGACTCGGACACAACCGCATCATCATTTCAGCAAAGGTTTCCGGCGTCCAGGACCTGATCGACGTCTACGGACAACTGGCGGCTCGCTGCGACTACCCATTGCATCTTGGACTCACCGAGGCTGGGCTCGGCTCAAAGGGAATCGTCGCCAGCACTGCGGCACTTTCCATCCTCCTGTCCGCAGGAATCGGCGACACGATCCGGGTTTCGTTGACCCCGCGCCCGGATGGAGATCGCACCGAAGAGGTACGCGTTGCTCAACAGATTCTTCAGTCGCTCGAGCTCCAGAACTTTAATCCCCAGGTTACTGCATGCCCGGGTTGCGGTCGCACCACATCGACATTCTTCCAGCATATGGCTGAGGACATTCAGACTTATCTGCGGGACCAAATGCCGGCATGGCGGAAGCGGTATCCAGGAGTGATCGACATGAAGGTCGCGGTGATGGGCTGCGTCGTGAATGGGCCTGGGGAATCGAAGCACGCCAACATTGGCATCTCGCTGCCCGGTACTTTCGAGGAGCCTAAGGCTCCGGTTTACGTCGACGGCAAGCTGATGGTCACCCTCAAGGGGGAGACGATAGTGCCCGAGTTTCTGAAGATACTCGACGACTATGTCGAGAGGACTTACGGTAGGGCTGCTGCTGGTGTTACGGTCTAGCTGCCAGGTGAGTCGGCGAGCTTGAGAAGCTCACCGGAAACACGGTCGAGTTCCGTCATGATCGGAGCCGCAAAGCCCACCTCGCGGAGTCTCTCGTAAACCTGTCGATACCAGCGTGCGGTTCCTGTTTTTCCACCGCTGAATCGGCTCCAGACCGTCCCCGGATCGACCGTTCTCCGCAAATCTGCGACGGTGGACGATGCGTTGTGAATTTTGTCCGCCGCACAGACCCAGCGCGCTTCTTCGCTCGCCGTTCCCAGGCGGTCGAGGTAATCGAGTTTGCGCTCGTCTGCTGAGAGTTCCACTCCCTCATCATCGTGCCGTCGATACGTGATGGCGAGAACCGTTTCCAGGACCGTCACGCCGAATTTGTCGGCGATGCGTTGTTCGAGCATCTCTCGTGTGTAGCCATCGCGAACGCAGTCTTCGACAACGTCATGCAGGATCCCCGCTACCACTGTGTCGTTGTCGCGTCCGTAACGCGTCAGGATTATTGCCACATTTGCCGGATGCGTCAGGTAGGGAAGCCTCGTTCCCTTTCGCACCTGTCGATCGTGATGTTTGGCCGCGAACGCGAGCGCATGGTTGATGACGTCCGAATAACCTGCGGCTGTCATTGCTTCACGGTCGCGAACCACGACACGAGTTGCTCGAGTCCCTTTTGATCTTCTTCATTGAAAGCATCGAGTTGCTCAGAATCTACGTCTAGAACGGCAAGTAGATCACCCCGCGCTCCGAGAACCGGGACGACGATTTCGGAACGTGAGCGGGCATCGCAGGTTATGTGGCCGGGGAATTTATCCACGTCGGGAACGATGACGGTTCGCATTTGGGCGGCGGCAGTTCCGCATACTCCGCGACCGAAGGTGATGTCGAGGCAACCCAGAGATCCCTGGTAGGGTCCGACGCGAAGGAGCACTGCCGGCTCTATGACTCGATAAAAGCCGGTCCACAGATGTCCGAAGGCATGATGAACGAGCGCGGCGATTGTCGCCATTGCTGCAATTGGGTCAGCGATGCCATCAAGAATCGCCTCACAATGTCCCTGCAGCTCCATATATGCTCGAGCTTTGGGAACCCCTCTTAGATCGGGAATTGTTTCTGCCATTTCCGGCTACGGCGCCGTTGCAAGCTCTGGGTGAAACGCTTCCGATTGTCGTGTTGACCCGAGCATTTCCTCGCGTGTTTCGAGTTGCGGCATCTCGGCATCCCAAAGTACGAGACCGTGAATGCGCATGTCGGCGCCGCGCAGACTGTCTACAGCCGTTTTCAATCCTCCGACAGTTGTATGCGCGATTCTCGCACAGAGTATTACGTCAGGCGCAGGTATGATGCTGCTTACACTCCGTTGAACGTAGCTCGTGGGAGCCGCGATGATGATGAAATCATAGCGGCGCTGCATCCGGGTGAGCTCTTTCTTGACTTCTTCCACCACGCTTGACTCCGGTAAACCGGAGCGTCGAGTCCCGCTCGGAAGCACATCGAGTGGTCTGTCGCGACCAATCGTGGTCGGTACGATAGCCTCAGGCCACGTTGCGCCTCCGGTAATGATTCCAGAGAGGCCAGGATCTGGCCTGATCCGCAGCACGCTCGCAACACTGCAGGTGGTGGGATCGACATCGACGAGCAGCGTGCTCCTCGCCTCGTAAGCGGCGGATGCGGCGAGGTTTGCCGCAACAGTCGCGACGATGCCTGGGTCATCGCCTGTTATCGTGACGATAGGCACGCTTGCCTCCACTGACGCAATGTGGAGGTACAGAGTCCGATAGCTCTCAGAGACGACATCGATCAACGGCGGTGCTTCGACATCCGCTTGGCGGCGGCTTCGCTCCACAACGACCTCGGGCGGCTTGATCACCGTGAGTACGCGCGCGCCTGTTACCAGCTCCGCTTCACGCGGATCGGCAATGTGCGGTCGCTTGAGCTCCGTTCCGAACGACGCGGCAAATCCAACTGCCAGCGCCAGAACGACTGCTGCTGCGAGCATCGCCCATGGTGGAGCTCCGACGTTGGCTAGCTCGCGCGCTCGCGCAGTTTCCCGATCGATGCGCGTGTTCTTGCTGCTGATCTGATCTACCTGTCGGGCGGCTGTGTTGTAGTTCTGCTGTACTGTCGCGCGTTGTGTAAGGAGCTTTGCGGTATCCACCGTAATAGTCGGTTTCACCACAGTCGCCGGGGTCGGCCGTATCAGTGCGAGTTTGCCTCTGATCTCGCCCCTCTTTGCATCTGCGATCGCCTGTATGGAACGACCGATGGCGTTAGCCCTCGAGGTCAGTGCCAAATACACCGGATCGACGGTGCCTACTGCTCCAAACGCATTTCGATCGCGCTCTATGCCCGCGAGAGAGTCAAGGAGAACTCTCACCTTCGGATCCGCAGCAACCTCAGGAGATGCCGCCAGAGCCCGGTACGAGGTCGGAAGGGGAGCATTCTCCGCGCGATCAATCAATCGATTCAAGGTCGTCAGTTCGGCGCCGAGAGAATCGCGTTGCGCGCGCACAGCCGGAGGGAACGTATCAATGACCGGTGCCGGAACCGGATTAGCTGCACGCCGTGCTGTATCCAGCGCGGAATCGACAGCTGTCAGCTCCGCCAGGTATCGATCTCTCGCTGCCACAGCAGGCGAAGAATCGGTCCTCGCCTCCATCTGTGCCGCCACCGCCAATGCCTTACGTGACGCGTTCCGGGGAACAAGCACGAATGCTATCAGCGCGGCGATGAATACCACACCGCCCACGATTCCAAACACGAGAACCCGCCGGAGCGCATTCCTGGCGCGGGCCGCCATCCAGAGGTAGGCTGAGCCTCCGCTCATCCGTGCAATGCTATGAACGTTCATGACTCAAAGATTTACGGACTGAGGTGCGCACGCGAGAGTCCGATCCGGCTGGAAAGCCTCGACGGTACGAAGGAAGTCAGGCTTGAGTTCCTATCCGACATCGACAAATGCAATCTAAGCGCCGTCTGAGAAGCAGAGAATAACAAAAAAAAAAACGGCGAGAGCTGCCCCCCCCGCCGTCTTCCACGCTCCAGCAAAACTATTGAACCGTGATTACGCCCTTCATGCCAAGCGCCAGGTGCGGAACACAGTGATAGGGGTATTGGCCAGGCTTGATCTTTCCGAAAGAAACGGTGATGGACTCTCCCGCATTCATCTTCATGTTGCTCGAGAAATCGCCCATCTTGTCGGTGCCCATGTTCGCATTCAGCTGATCCCTGACATCAGCCGGGACAGTTGCCGGGTCGAAGGCAACGTTGTGCGGGCCGCCGGTCACAACTACGAACTTGGCCCCGTCTCCCTGCTTGACGGAAAAATTCGCGGGCTCGAAACGGTAGCCCTTGGTATCGCCGACCATCTTCACTTCGTGGATCGTGCCCGTTATTGGGGCCATTGCCACTGCTCCCGCGGTGGTACTCCCAGGCGTAGTGGTTGTAGTAGTGGTAGTCGAAGCGGAGGAAGCCGACGTATCGACCGCAACGTGTGTAGTGTCAGCAGGCTTCTTCTCTCCACCTGCACAAGCGCCAAGCGCAATTATTCCAGCAGCAATCACGAATCCATGGAACCGCATCGTATCGAGGCCTCCCAGAGCCGTACAGTAGTGCATAAATAGCAGTAGACTTCCTTACAGCAGAGATTGTGAATTTATTCACAAGCTCGCCAACATGCAATCTCGCCGCCTTTGAATCTCATGATTCGTGCCCTGAACGTCTGCGACGCCGGATGATCGCAATTCCTGCGCTCGACCTGAGAGGGGCGGCTTGCGTTCAGCTCGCAGCTGACTCGTACGACAAGGAGTTGTTACGCATCCCTGATCCAGTCGGTGTCGCACGCGCTTGGCGACAGTACGGATTCCATCACCTTCACGTTGTTGACCTCGATGGAGTCACGGGACGGGGGAACAATATCCCGGAGATACAGGCGATTCTTGCTGCCACCGATGCAGAAGTTCAGGTCGGGGGAGGAATCAGGAGCCAAGGGTCAATCGATCGAATGTTGAACAATGGTGCCCAACGTGTGGTGATTGGAACACGAGCGCTTGAAGATCCCGATTGGCTCGTCGATATGAGCACGGAATTCCCCGGATGCATCGTCGTCGCCGCCGATGTTCGCGATCGAAGGATCCTCTCCCACGGTTGGACCTACACGCACTCCAAGCTCGTGCTCGACTTGATCGAAGAGCTTAACGGCTTGCCATTAGCTGGCGTGTTGGTGACTGCAGTGCACCGGGAGGAAGCCATGCTAGGAACCGACCTGCCGCTGATGGAAGACGTCGCCGAAGCAGCAGAATTTCCAGTTTTTGCTTCCGGCGGACTGGGAAGCCTTAACGATCTTCGTGCTCTTGCGGATCGCGGCGTTGCCGCCGCGATAGTCGGCATGGCCCTGTACAGCGGTACGATGGATCCCCGAGTTGTCGCCGAGGAGTTCGCGGAGTAGCCGAGCGTGTCGTAGCCCTCTCCAGCTACTGATCCCGCTAAAACAGGCTGATCGTCAGGGGGTTCAGTTTCGACGGATCGCCGACGTATGCGAAGCGAAATCCTTTCATGTACTTCCTCGCCACACGTTGGACGGCTTCGGGTGTGATGCTCTTCAGTTCGTCGACGAACCGTTCCGCTTCCCGGTAGTCCCCCTCGTATAGCTGTGATCGTGCGAGAAAGTCGGCTTGGGCTGCATTCGTTTCATTATCGAGGAAATACTCGGTAATGAACTGCTCTTCGAGCTGCTTGAGTCCGACCGGATCGAGCATGCCCTGTTGGAGATCGACGACCGCAGCTCGCATCAGTTTGAGCGTTGTGTCAGGTGAGACTGTCGAAACGTAGAGCCCCCCCACTGTTGCTGCACGGTCCACGAAAGGCGCGTGAACATCGTAGGTGAGGTTCTGGCGTGTTCGAATCTCCGCGAACATGCGACCGGTTAACACTGAAGTCGCCACTCTAAGGGCTTGATAATCTTCTCCCTTCGCGAGCGGCCCGCTGTAATAGCCAAGTATATAGTTGGTGGGCAGTTGACGTCGCTCGATCACGACCGCCGTGTGGGATTCAGGAACCCGCGGTGGAGCACTCCACGCATAGCTGCCGCGTGGAAGTTGCCCTATCGACTCCCTTACCAATCGCTCGATGTGAGCGCGGTCAATGTTGCCCACGACGACGAGCAGCATTCTCGACGTGACGATCTGTGTACGGTGATAATCTCGCAGGGCTGCGGAGTCGATTGCTGGAATTGATTTTTCGTTTCCGCTGACCGACACGGCATAGGGATGCCCCACGTAAGTGATGCTGTCGGCAAGGTAGTCAGCAAGTGCATCTGGATCATCTCGCCGCTGTCTGATTCCGGAGAGGTACTGGGCTTTGACTACACTTATTTCCGCCTTCACCAAGGTAGGACGCATCACCCTATCGGCGAAAATTGCCCAAGTAGAATCGAAAACCTCGGTGCTCGAGCGGATACCGAACATTGTCCAGTCTGCGCTCGGAGCAACTACGATTTCGCTTCCCAACCGCGACATCGCACGGCGCAGTGCGTTCTTCGGGTAGCGCTGCGTACCGCGCTCTGAAACATCGAGGAGAATTGGTTCAATTCCCGCGTCACCCTCCGTAACCTGTCGTGCGCCACCGAGCAGATAGAGGTTTGCGGCAACGACGTTGTTCGCGTCGTTCTGGCGGAGAATTACATGCACGCCGGATACATCGAAGCTGCTCGTGAGCGTCGTCATTGCCAGAGCGATTGAGAGCAGCATCAGTCTTTCCCCGCGATCACGAGATCTCCCGGTACAAGGTTCAAGGATTGCCTGGCGTCGGGCGCGATCAGGACACCCGTAATATGCGGCTTACCGACGATGTATTTACGCGCATAAGCGCGCAGATCTTCCAACGACTGTTGTGCCATGTAATCAACGTATCCCATGTAGTACTCAAGGCTCGCTACGCTCCACCAGAAGCCAAGTGTGTGAGCGAATCCGGAAGCGCGCTCACGGTCGAATGCAGATGTGACGGCTCGATGCGCTTTTACTGCTTCCAGCTCGTCGGAAGTGAAATAGCCGGGTGTGTCGAACTTGGCGATCTCTCCATAGAGCGTCGTTAGGGCGGTCCGTAACTGCTCGCCTGAGGTCTGGCCACTGATGGTGATCGGACCGGTATGGTTCAACGTGTAGTAGTTGACTCCAACGGATTGCCACAATCCGCTGTCGACCAGCCTCTGCTGAAATTGCGATCTCGGATCGTTGAGCACATCAGAAAACACATCCGCCGCGTAGGTCGACTTCGGGTCCTGTCCGACGCTCGGGCCCTGCCATTGGACCTGAACGGTCACCGCCCCCACCGGAGCTTCGACGACTACGCCCTCACTTCTCTGAATCGGCGGAATTCCCGGAATTGGGTCGGCTGCGAAAGGATCGGCGCCACGATTCCACTGGCCGAGTTCCCGCTCGACCAGCGAAAACACCGTTGCAGGATTCACGTCACCCGCAACGATCAGAGCGGAATTATTCGGAACGTAGTACTTCTTCTGAATGGTGCGCATTTTATCCGGCGTCGTAGTCAGGACGATCTGCCGGTCGCCAATTACGTCCTTTCTGCTGAAGTTGCCCGGATAAAGCTTCGCATCCATCTCACGGGAGAGCGCGAAGAACGGACTGGACTCATTCCTATCGTATTCCCCAATTACCACCTGCCGCTCGCGTTCAAGCTCATCCTGCCGGAACAGCGGAGCACGCAACGCCGTTGCCAGGAGGTGTATTCCATCTGCGAGTTTTTCCTCCGGCACCGTCATGTAGTAGTTGACGCGTTCCTCGGCCGTGGTTCCGTTGAAGACTGCCCCGAGATCGGAGGCACGGTCCCAAAATTGATTTAACTCCGGATACGTCGAGTTCGCCCGGAAGAACATGTGCTCATACATGTGAGCTAGTCCTTCGTATTCGGGCGACTGAGTGAACGATCCGTTCTTTACATCGATCTCAATCGTCGCTAACGGAACGCCGTGATTCTCGACCACAATTACTTCGAGGCCGTTCGCGAGAACTTTGCGCTGAATGATCTTCTCCAACTCCGCTCTCTGGGCCTTGGCACCTGTCGGCAAGAGCACGGACAGGAGAAGCACAAGAGTAGCGCAGTAACGCAGGACACCTTTTCTTTCGGACATGTCAGATTCTGGGAAAGCCCGCTCGAACTCCTACGGGCAATTGATCGCTCGGCTCGATGCCACGAGACTCAAGCGAGACGAGCTACTTGCTCAATACACCACATTCAAGATCGGCGGTCCAGCCGATCTCTTTTACGATGCAACATCTACCGAGGATCTGGCAGGGGCTGTAACCGCTGCTCGTGAGATCGGAATCGAGTATTTCGTGCTTGGGCTCGGCGCCAACATCCTCGTCGGTGACAAGGGGTTTCGGGGGCTGGTCATCCGGAACACCTCGAGTCATTTGAAGTTCTTTGACGACGGTAGTCTTTGGGTGGAGAGCGGGGCCGTGATGGCAAAGCTGATACCCCAGGCCGTCGAGCGGGGATGGTCGGGCCTGGAGCATTACGTCGGAATTCCCAGCACGGTCGGTGGAGCAATTTGGCAGAATTTGCACTTTCTGTCCCCTGCTCCGGCGAGAGAAAGGACGATGTTCATTGCCGAAATTTTTCAATCGGCAGAGTTGCTAACACATGACGGCAGACGACAAACCGTCGACCGTGACTACATGCAATTCGGTTACGACACCAGCACCCTTCACAAACAGCGGGATATCGCGCTCGCTGTGACCTTTCAGCTCGAGGCGTGCGACAAAGCCATAATGCATCGCATCATGCAGGAAAACCTCAGCTGGCGCGGCGGGAAGCACCCATGGCTTGAGTATCACCCAAGTGCTGGATCGATCTTCAAGAAAATCGAAGGGGTTGGAGCCGGCCGGCTAATCGACGAAGTTGGGCTGAAGGGTTTCCGGCACGGTGACGCCCAGATCTCGCACATTCACGCGAACATCATGGTGAATCTGGGAAAGGCCACCGCGAAAAGCGTTCGCGAGCTGATCACAATCGCCCAGGAGAAAGTACACCAGCGATTTGGCCATACCTTGGAGGTGGAGATCGGGTTTATTGGCGAATTCTGACCAGGATCAGATCGTCGACAGCTGCTCAGCGCGTTCAGTCGCGTCCGTCCATCTATCGATAGCGTCATCCAACTGGCGACGCGCTATATCGAGCTCCTTGCCTGCGAGCACCGATTTCTCCATTCCCTCGCGGGTGGTGTAGATCTCCGTATACTCCATATAATAAAAAAAAAAAATTACTCGCTGCTCGAGTGCGGCGACTTCCTTCTCGCACTTCTCGACCTTTTGTCGCATTTCGCGTAGGGCTGCTCGACTTTCATCCCCTTTGACTTCGCGCCGTCTGGTCGTTTTCCGCTCCCTGACCCTTCGGAGTGCCTCCTGCTCCGCCGCTGCGATGGTCGCGGCATGTTCGCGCTCCCGGCTTTGCTCCTCCCACTCTCCAAAGGATCCCGGGAAATCCGTGACACGCTGCTCGTGAAGAACCCAGACGCGCGAGGTCAGCGTCTCGAGCATGGCACGATCATGACTGACTAGAAGAATGGTGCCTTCATACTCTTCGAGCGCATCCTCGAGAGCCTCGACTGACTCGATGTCGAGATGGTTCGTCGGTTCATCAAGCACGAGAAAGTTCGCTCGACTGAGAACCATCATCGCGATTGCGACCCGAGCTCTTTCGCCACCAGAAAGTGTATCGGCGCGACGTTGGGCTTCGTCCCCCGAAAAACCGAAACGAGCAAGATGACCCTGCACCTGACGGCGTTCCCAGTTCGGCCGCAATTCGCTGATGACATCATAGAGCGTGCGATCCACAGGTACCTGGGCCATGTCCTGCCGGTAGTAGCTCGGACGAACCGACCCTCCAATGCGCAGCTCTCCAGTCGAGACTTCGCGCTCCCCAACCAGTGCGCGCAGGAACGTGGATTTCCCGCTTCCGTTCGGTCCCACAAAACCAATGACCTCGCCACGCTGAATCGTGGCGGTAAAGTTTCGGATTAGTGTGCGTCCCTCCACCCCTACTGTGACGTCGCGGGCAACGACGACCTGGTCGCCGCCTCTCTCGGATACGTCGAGCCTTAGACCCATCGCACTGCCTTCCTCTGCGGTCGGACCGCTGAGTCTGGGCAATCGAGTCAGACGCTTGCGCCGCCCTTTTGCCTGTTTCGAATTCTGACCGGCGATGTTGCGTCTGATATAGTCTTCTTCTTCAGCGATGACCTTGCGCTGTTTGTCGGCCGCTCGTTGTTGGCTTAGCCGACGCTCTTCCCGCTGAGCGACGAATGACTGGTAGCCCCCTGTGTACGCAGTGGCTGTCCCGCTTTCGAGATGAAGCACATGATCGACGACGTTCGCTAGGAATGTCCGATCATGGCTGATTAGCAAGATCGTCCTGTCCGTGTTCCTCAGATAATCTTCGAGCCACTTGGTCGTCTCGAGATCGAGGTGATTCGTCGGTTCATCGAGTAGCAGAATATCGGCCGCGCTCACCAGCTGACGTGCCAAGCCGAGTCGTCCACGTTCGCCACCGCTCAATTGCGCCAGTGGTTGTGTCCGCGCTATTTCCGCGTCGAACCCAAGACCTTGAAGCACCGCGTCCACCCTCGGCGCGAACGTGTAGCCTCCCTCGCGATCGAATCGCTCGAGATCGCGGTCGTACCTCGCCAGCATTTGCGGCGAGGCGGCCTCGCCCGCTTGTCCGAGCGCGGCGGCCTGCTCCGCTAGCGAGTTTTCGAGCGCCAGAAGATCCGCGAATTCACCTGCTCCTGCTTCCCAGACGGTTTGCGCGCGGCCGAAATCACGATGCTGTTCCATGAACGCGAGTCTCAGACCAGGTTGCTGCGTCACAATGCCTTCGGTCGGTTTCTGCGCTCCAGTGATTAGGCGAAAAAGTGTCGTCTTCCCGCTACCATTGCGGCCGAGTATTGCCCAACGGTCGCCCTTGCCGACCGTGAACGTTACGCCCTTGAATATTCTTGTCGCACCAAATTCGACGCCGGCATTGGAAATCGAGATCTGCGTCAAGAGCGGAGTACACTCGAACACGCCGCGAGACAACGCTCCAGAGTTTCAAGAGTGTGATCACCCATATGTCCAACGCGAAAAGTCGCGCTCTTGAGCTTTCCGTATCCATTGCCCACGACAATCCCTCGCTTTGCCACCGCAGCAGTGAAAGTCTCGGACGGAAGGTTCGTCGGAAGCCTGATGGTCGACACAGTTGGCGATTGAGAGCCAAGGGGAGCGATGTTGACAAGCCGTTTCCCGGTTTCGTCGGAAATCTTTACCAGCCATTCTTGAGTCCGGGCAGCCATTGCTTTATGGCGAGCCCAACGAGCTTCAATGCCCTCGGCAGCGATGGACTTCAGCTGGAGCTCAAGCGCGTAAAGAAGCGACAGCGCCGGCGTGCTTGGAGTTTGATTCCTCCGGGCATATGCATCGAGCTCCACCAGATCGAAATAGACTCCTCGCGCGGATACTGCGCTCGCCTGATCAATGAAGGACGGTGAAGCAATGGCAAACGAGAGACCCGGAGGGAGTGCCAGAGCTTTCTGAGAGCCGGTCAGCACGTAGTCGAGCTTCCACTCGTCAAACCGAAGTTCGGTTCCAGCAAATCCGCTGACACTATCGATCAGACAGACAGCGCCGCGGCGATGGGCACAATCCGAGATTGCACGTACATCATTCAATGCGCCTGTCGAGGTTTCTGAATGTACGACTGTAATGGCGGTGTACTTTCGCATTGAAAGTCGCTCATCCAGCTGTGGTATCGTATGTATTTGTCCCCAGGCTACTTCATAGCGATCGACATCGCGCCCGCACATCGACGCAATGTGGGCGAATCGTTCCGAGAATGCTCCGTTTACCAGGCTGAGAACACGACCTGGAGGCGCGCAACGAATCGCCGCTTCCATCATTCCCGTTGCCGAAGACGCGCTGATGTAGACAGGACGCTCCGTCTTGAACAGAGGTACGAGGCCACGCTGAAGCCGATCGAATAGCTGTTCAAAATCTGGTCCTCGATGCGCAATCATTGGTTGCGTCATGGCGGCCAGAATTTCCTGCCGAACTTCAGTTGGACCAGGAAGGAAGAATGTGCCGAATGCGTTAGTGAGATTCATTCAAGTACAAGGTCTCGGAGTTGGTCAAAATTCTCGATTACATAGTCCGCACGTTCTATAACAGGATCACGCTTCATGAAACCGGTGAATGCGGCGAAGCCGTCTACGACCGGCTTGATCTCGAGGTCCGTCATTCCATCCCCGACCGCTAATACCGGACCCCTCAAGGCCATTTCCTTCACCGCTGATCGCTTTCCGTTCTGACGTGTCAGTAGAGAGCGCTCATCGAACCCAGCGTATTCGCCGTTCGCGTTGAAGAATACAGAGACAGCGTAAACACGTTGTTCACGAACTCCAAGCTCTGTGGCAAGAGGGAGGATCGCCTCACGCAATCCCCCACTGACCATCACAAGCTCAACCTCGTGCTCACGAAGCTCCGCGAGGGTTTCTCGCGCGCCTATTGCCACGCGTTCGAGATAGACAGCTCCCAATTCCTGGATTTCGGACAGACTCGGCTTCACTACGCGCATCCTCTCCCCGTAAACCGCTTCGATCGGAATGGCCCCGTCCATAGCTTGCGCAGTCAGGGCAGCGCTCCATGCTTCCACTTCAGCTCCACGTAGTGATGCGAGCCAATCGATTCCTTCCACATCGCTCAATGTTGAATCGACATCCAGGACGACCGAATTGAATCGGGTCACAGAATGTTGCCGGGCGCCAGAATGCCCAACGGATCGAGATCCCGTTTTACCGCTGTCATCATGGATATCTGGAGTGGATTCATCTGCAGCGGGAGCCATCGACGCTTGATCTTGCCTATGCCGTGTTCCGCCGCGACCGTACCACCGAGTGACAGAATCCGCTTCAGCGTTTGCTCAACTACTTCTTCTATAGTAGTGAGCTCTTGGGTGTCACGAGCGATGAAGTTCTCATGAGGATGACCATTGCCTGCGTGTCCGTATATGACTGGAGGCTCGAGCCCCCGGCTTGTCGCAAGTGACCGGGCGATCTGAATCGCGTGTTCCAGCTTTCGGTAAGGAACAGCCCAGTCCGTACCAACTTTTCTCCCTCCCGAATCACGATGTCTTCCTCCTCTCTCGTTCATCGTGGTGGGAATGCTGTGACGAATTCGTCGCGCTTCTCTCAGGTTTGCTTCGCCGTCGAACACCAGTGGCTCAAAATCCGTGGCAATCGATTCAATCAGCTCGAGCCATCGCGCAAGACACGCGTCGAGATCGTCAGTGATCTCCTCCTCGACGTACACCATTGCTCCTGCGTCTGGGGGTATGGCCGCTGCTGGAGCACTGTGTCGGGCGATTTCCAGCGCTCGCTCGTCGAAGTACTCAATGCAACGTGGAAGAACCGATGTTGTCTCTCGACTGGCAATCACGAACTTCAGCGCTTCGCTTTCCTCCTTGAACAGTATTGCAAGCCCCGCCACGCGCGCGGGTAGAGGCACGAGGGCGAGCTCCGCCTCCACGATAATACCCAGTGTCCCTTCGCTGCCGATGAACCAGTCGATCGGATCGTGTGCAAACGCGTAGCCAACAGTGTTCTTTTCCAGGTCCGATCTGCGGAATTCCAACAGCTCACCGCTTGCCATAATTACCTTGAGCGCGCGAACATGCCTTCGAGTCGCCCCATACTTGAAAGTGCGCGCTCCCGAAGCGTTGCACGCGATCGCGCCACCAATAGTCGACTCTTCCTCACTCGTAGGGTCGGGCGCGAAGAGCAGACCGGCTGAAGCCGCGGTTTTCTTTATATCACCAACGATCGCGCCGGGGCCAACCTTGATGGTTCTGGACTTGGTATCGAGATCGCTGATCTGATTCAAGGATCGAAGGGAAAGAAGGATTCCCTTGTCGGTAATCGATGCACCGGTAGTACTGGTCTGCGCGCCGGCAGGAGTAACAGGTATTCGGTCAGCCGTGGCTCTCTTGA
>CATPBD010000226.1 GCA_955652265.1 uncultured Gemmatimonadaceae bacterium
CTCTTCGGGGTGATTGCTCTCGCCTCGGCGATCACATTCGTCACTCGAAGGAGCCCTGTCGCGGCGGCGCTCTGGCTGGTGAACACGATGTTCAGCCTCGCGGCCCTTTTTGTAATGCTCGACGCACAGTTCATCGGGGTCATGCAGGTGCTGGTCTACGCCGGCGCGATAATGGTCGTGTTCCTCTTCGTGGTCATGCTGCTCAACCTCGGTCATCCTTCGGAGCTGGCTGACGCCAGAGGAACGTGGTGGAAGCTCGCGGCGGGGCTCGTTGGCCTTGGCCTGCTCAGCGAGATCATGGTCATCGCGCGCGCGAATCTTCCACAACAATTGATCGTGCCGCGTGACTTCAACGAGCAGCAGCTCCAGAAGTTGAATGCGGTCGGGATTATCGCGGAGCCACTGTTCAAGGATTATCTCCTCGCGTTCGAGCTCACCAGCGTGCTGCTACTCGTGGCCATTGCAGGTGCAGTGGTGCTGGCCCGGGGGAGGGCAGCCGGTGCTCGCTGAATCGCTCGCGCTCACCGCGGCGCTTTTCATCATCGGCGTGATGGGCGTACTCATTCACCGGAACGCCATCATCATCTTCATGTGCGTCGAGCTGATGCTGACCGCTGTCAATCTGACGTTTGTCGCGTTCTCTCGCTTTTACGGGGCGGCGGGTCAGGTCTTCGTGGTCTTCGTCATGACGGTGTCCGCTGCTGAAGCCGCGGTCGGCTTGGCGATCATCATCGCGATCTTCCGTCATCGACAGACGGTGAATCTCAAGGACATCAACCTTCTCAGAGGCTGATGCTGCTACAGTCGATCGCAGACGCAACCTCGAATGCGCACCCGCTCTCGGGAACGATCGCCGAGTGGGCATGGCTGCTGCCGGTTTTACCGCTTGCCGGCTTCGTGATCAACGGACTCCTATCGCTCAGTAGCGCGCATCTCGGTCCGGATGATCCAAACACACCGGACCATCATCCACATTCGGAAGGTGCCGCCGAAGCATCGGCGATCTCACAGACGGAAGAGGCCGGATCCGTTGGAGACGACCATCACGCTGTGAAGCGGCATCGCTGGGCTGGCGTTGTGAGCATCGTCGGGCCTGGAGTTCTCATACTCTCGTTTCTCTTGGCCTTGGGCATCTGGCAGGCCATGGCCGCGACCCAGCCCGACGGTCCCTTCATCCAGCGCTACTTCAGCTGGATGCCTGTGGGAGACCTGCAGATCGACGCGGCGCTGCAGCTCGATCAACTCTCGATGGTGATGGTCCTCGTGGTCACGGGCGTCGGAGCGCTGATCCACATCTTCAGCGTCGGCTACATGCAGGACGATCCGGGATATCCGCGCTACTTCTCGTATCTCAACCTGTTCGTGTTCTTCATGCTGGTACTGGTGCTGGGAGCCAATTACCCGGTGCTCTTTGTGGGATGGGAGGGAGTGGGGCTTTGCTCCTATCTGCTGATCGGATTCTGGTTCAACGACAAAGTAAACGCTGATGCAGGCAAGAAAGCATTTATCGTCAATCGCATCGGAGATTTTGGATTTCTGGTCGCGATGTTCATATTGTTCGCGAACATGGGGGTCCTCGACTTCATCGGGGTGAACGCCAAAGCCGTCGAGCTCGGCGCGGGTAGCACTGTGGTCACGGCGATTTGCCTGTTCATGTTCCTCGGCTGCACGGGGAAGAGCGCGCAGATCCCGCTTTACATCTGGCTGCCCGATGCGATGGCCGGTCCGACTCCCGTCTCCGCCCTCATCCATGCGGCGACGATGGTGACTGCCGGCGTTTATTTGATCGCGCGCAGTGCCGCGCTCTTCTCACTATCTCCGATCGCCTCGCTGACGGTGGCGATCGTCGGCGCGGTGACGGCGATCTTCGCGGCGACGATCGGCCTCAAGCAGTGGGACATCAAGAAGGTACTGGCATATTCGACCATCTCGCAGCTCGGTTACATGTTCGTCGGCGTCGGTGTGGGCGCTTACGTGTCGGGGATGTTTCACCTCGTCACGCACTCCTTCTTCAAGGCGCTCTTGTTCCTTGGCTCCGGCTCGGTTATCCACGCCATGCACCGCGCCTATCACACTACGAACAGTCATGAAGACGCGCAGGACATGCGCAACATGGGTGGCCTCAAGCGCTACCTACCGGTGACGTGCGTTTTGATGTGGATCGCCACGCTTGCCATATCGGGCATTCCGCCGTTTGCCGGCTTTTTCTCCAAGGACGAGATTCTCGGAGCGGTATTTGCCCGCGCTCAAGGATCCACACTCGCTTCCGCGAGCTGGCTCGGAATTCCGGGAAGCACGATTCTGTACGCGATCTACGCGATTGGCCTCATCGCGGCGTTGATGACTGCGATCTATATGACGCGCATGATGCTGTATACCTTCCATGGCCCGAACCGTACGGGCGCGGAAGAGGAGCAGCACCTACACGAAGCGCCGTGGGTGATGACAGGGCCGCTCGTCGTGCTCGGGATCCTGACTGTTTTTGGCGGGTGGCTCAACTTGCCCGAGGTCATCACGGACATCGTCCGGATCGGTCCCTCTGGTTCGCTGGATCAGTGGCTCAAGCCCGTGGTCGGGGGCGCAACGGCACGCCTGAGCGCGGGCGCAGCGCGGGTCCCCGCAACGACTGAAGAGCTGCTGATGGGTGTCGCCGTTTTGATCGGCGTGGCTGGAATAGTGTTCGCCATCGCGCGCCTCAAGCCGGATCGCCTTCCACGCAAGCGCGATGCGATTCCCGAGGAAGGCTTCGAACGAGTTGTCGCCAACAAGTATTACGTGGACGAAGCGCTCGACAGAGCGATCGTCACACCAACGTATGCGATCTCAAAGAACTTTCTCTGGCGTTTCATCGACCACGGAGTGATCGACTCGTTGCTGGTGAACGGAAGTGCCGCGCTCGCTCGTGGCTTCGGCTGGATGGGCTCGCGCCTGCAGACGGGAAACGTCGGCATCTACGCCTGGGTGCTGGTAGTGGGAGTGGTGGCTCTCCTCGGCGCGTTCACTCTGCGGTGACCTGACGAATGACGAGCTTTCTCGAATCGATCGGCTACAACAGCTGGGTGCTTCCTGCGCTGTTGCTCATCCCGCTGGTCGGCGCAGTCGTGATCCTCGCCCTGCCCTTGCGAGATCAGACTGGTTTCGAGAATCCGGCGGCGCGACAGCTGGCGTTCTGGTTCTTCTTGCTCGAGTTCGTCGTGTCGCTTGGTCTCTGGTGGTCGTACGATCCGGCCGACATCGGATGGCAGGCGTCGATCGACATGGCGTGGATTCCAACGTGGGGTGCCCGCTTCACTCTGGGCGTCGACGGGATCGCGCTCATGATGGTGCTGCTCACCACCTTCATCATGCCGCTGGCGGTCCTCGGTAGCTGGACGAGCATTCGTACCAAGGTCCGCAGCTACTACGCACTTCTCCTGATTCTGACTACGGGAATGCTCGGCGTCTTCCTCGCGCGCGACTTGTTCCTGTTCTACGTGATGTGGGAGGTCATGCTCGTGCCGATGTATTTCATCATCGGCATCTGGGGCGGCGAGCGGCGGATCTACGCCAGTCTCAAGTTCTTCATTTACACTATGCTTCCGTCACTCCTGATGCTCGTGGCGATCATCTACCTCGGCCTCCACGTGAGGACGGCCACGGGAACACCAGACTTCAGCTACGATCACCTGTTGGGTGTATCCAACATCCCGCAACGAACCGCGCTCTGGCTCTTCGCCGCGTTCTTCCTGGCATTTGCGGTGAAGGTGCCCATGTTTCCGTTTCATACGTGGCTCCCTGACGCGCACGTCGAGGCACCCACCGCCGGGTCGGTGATTCTTGCCGGCATCATGCTGAAGATGGGCACGTTCGGATTTCTTCGCTTCGCGCTCCCACTTTTCCCCGGAGCGGCGATGAATCCGACCATCCGGATGATCATCCTGGTGCTCGCGGTGATCGGCATCATCTACGGCGCACTGGTGGCGATGGTCCAACCGGATTTCAAGAAGCTCGTCGCGTACTCGTCGGTCAGTCACCTCGGCTTTGTCATGCTGGGCATTTTCGCTCTTACTCTCCAGAGCGTGCAGGGTGCGCTGCTGATTATGATCAACCACGGCATCTCGACTGGAGCGCTGTTCCTTCTCGTCGGGATGATCTACGAGCGGAGACATTCACGCCTGATCGACGCCTACGGCGGGATTGCGCGAGTCGTCCCGATGTTCGCGGCAGTCCTCACATTCGTCTCCCTCAGCAGCATTGGCCTTCCCGGCACGAACGGATTCGTCGGTGAGTTCCTGGTCCTGATCGGATCATTCAAGACCTATCCCGCTCTGGCGGTGATCTCGGCGACAGGAGTGATCTTCGCTGCCGCGTACCTCCTATGGGCGATTCAGAGAATACTCTTCAATCCGCTCGACAAGCCGGAGAACACGCATTTGCCCGACTTGAACAAACGTGAGCTCGCCCTTCTCGTTCCGCTCCTGGCTGTGATCATCTGGCTTGGTGTCTATCCAGCGCCGGTGCTCCGTCGGATGGAGGGATCGTCGCAACAACTCATTAATCGTGTTGAGGCCCACTCCGAGCTCGCTCGATTGAGCCAGGCCACTCGCTAATGAGCTTCGATCTGAGTCTGCCCGCCCAGCTCTCCGGCGCCCTCGGTCCGGATCTCTTCCTGATGGGCGGCTCGATGCTGCTCTTGCTCTGGTCAGGCTGGCGGCCGGAGAGCGACGAGCATCAGCGCAGCGTCGGCATCCTGAGCATGGCGTTATGTATCTTCACCATGGTTCTCGTCGGCTATTACGCGTACGAGGGCTACACGGCGAACGTCGGGCCGATCGCGGTAGACAATTTCCGCTGGGCTGCCGACGAGATCTTCTTGATCGCCACGGTAGGCACGATCGCGATGTCGCTCGATTACAACAGGCGCGAAGGAATTACGCCGGGCGAGTCGCATGTGCTTCTATTGCTGGCAACCTTCGGCATGATGATTCTTGCAGCCGCGCGCGATCTCATCATCGTGTTTCTCGGCATCGAGCTCATGTCGATCGCGGTTTATGTCCTCGTTGGACTCAACCGACGGCGGGAGCGTTCCGCGGAGGGAGCAATCAAATACTTCTTGCTCGGTGCTTTCTCCACCGCGTTTCTTCTCTACGGAATCGCCCTTGTCTACGGAGCAACTGGAGAGACCAACTTCGCCAGGATCGCTGGGAACATCGGCAAGTTCCATCTGGAGCAGAATCCGTTACTGCTGGTTGGGATCGCGCTGCTCCTCGTGGGCTTCGGTTTCAAGGTTGCTGCAGTGCCGTTCCATATGTGGGCGCCGGACGTCTACGAAGGCGCGCCGACTCCTATTACCGCGTATATGGCTGCAGCGGTCAAGGCCGCTGCTTTCGCTGCATTCTTCCGGCTATGGCTGGAAGCGTTCCCATCACTTCTCACGACGTGGCATCAGCCTGTTTGGTGGCTGGCGGCGGTCACGATGGTCGTCGGCAATCTGGTCGCCCTTTCTCAGAGGAACATCAAGCGGCTTCTCGCATACTCGAGCATCGCGCACGCCGGTTACATCCTGGTGGCCCTGGTGGTGGGAACCAAGCTTGGTAGCTCAGCTTTCATGTTCTATCTCTTCGCCTACACCATGGCCACGCTTGGATCGTTCGCTGTAATCGTGGCGCTGGGTGCGCGGGGCGAGGACCGCATGAACGTGGAGGAGTACGCCGGGTTGTGGACGGTGCGTCCCGGCCTCGCTGTTGCCATGGCGGTGTTCATGCTGGCGCTCCTTGGGTTTCCGATTTTCGGCGGCATCGGATTCTTCGCCAAGTGGTACGTCCTTCAGGCAGCGCTCCAGGCTCCGTTTCCACAGACAAGGTTGGCGGTCCTGCTGGTGGTCACGAGTCTGGTCAGCGCGGGGTACTATCTCTACGTCGTGATGGTGATGTTCATGAAGCCGAGGGACAACAAGGTTGCGCTGCCTGAGCCGGCGGGCGGCTGGACACGCGCCGTTGTGTGGGGCTCTGCGGCCGTTATTCTGATCTTCGGACTGTTTCCCGACACAATCGTCTCGTTCACTCGGCGGAGTGCACCAGGCTTGACGACAGACGCGCCCTCAGGCGGGGTGTCCGCTTCACTGCCGCGCAGCATGAGCGCAGCAAAGACGGAGGTTGTCGCGCTACGCTACAACTCCTTGCCGAGCCGACACTAAGCCCGATGGCACTGTCGCAAACGATTTTTCGTGAATACGACATAAGAGGAGTCGCGGGCCAGGATCTCACCGAAGAAGTGGCAACGGCGGTCGCCGGCGCCTACGCTGCGTTCCTCAAGGAGAAGGGCGCACACGGAACGCTGGCCGTAGGTCGCGACAATCGGCCGTCGGGCGAGAAACTGCACGCAGCGCTTCTCACCGGCTTGTTGGCGTGCGGTGTTGACGTGGTGGATATCGGAATCGTGCCAACTCCGCTCGCGTACTGGTCGCAGCATAACCTGGATGTCGTTGCCGGAATCCAGATCACGGGTTCCCACAATCCTCCGGAATACAACGGCTTCAAGATGGGGCTCGGAACCGACTCGATCTATGGCGCCGACATCCAGCACATATACGAGCTTGCGGTCGCCGGGAACTTCCCAAGAGGGAAGGGAACACTCCATCAAGAAAGAATAATTGATCGATACATCGAGGACGTCACCGGACGCATTGGCAAGCTCTCGCGCGACATCAAGGTGATCCTCGATTGCGGCAACGGAGCTGGTGCGCTCGTTGCGCCAAAGCTTTTCCCCAGGCTTGGCATCAAGCCATGCTGCTTGTTCTGCGAGAGCGACGGAACTTTTCCGAATCATCACCCGGATCCGACGGTGCCCAAGAACCTCGAAGCCTTGATCGCCGCGGTGAAAAAGGATCGCGCTGATCTGGGGATCGCCTTCGACGGCGATGCCGACAGAATCGGAGTCATCGACGACCGGGGCGACATAATCTGGGGTGACTATCTGCTGATTGTTTACGCGCGGGACGTCCTCGCACGTACCGGAAAGGGGCAGGCGATCGTGTTCGATGTGAAAGCGTCCCAGGCGCTTCCCGAAACGGTAGAAAAAGCGGGCGGCATTCCCGTGATGTGGAAGACGGGCCACTCATTGATCGAAGAGAAGATGCACGAAACCCATGCTCCCGTCGGGGGAGAAATGTCCGGCCACATGTTCTTCTCGGAAGGTTACTACGGATTCGATGACGCCCTTTACGGAGCCGCCAGACTGCTGCGCATCATCGATGAGTCCGGCAAGAGTGTCCGCGAGCTTCTGGCCGATGTGCCGCGCTTCGTATCGACCCCCGAGATACGAGTTGATTGCCCGGATGACAAGAAGTTTGGAATCGTCGAGGAAGCGAAGCAATACTTTGGAGCAAAGTACAAGGTCATTACCGTCGACGGCGTTCGCGTGCTCTTCGGCGACGGCTGGGGACTGATTCGCGCCTCCAACACCCAGCCCGTAATAGTGATGCGCTTCGAGGCGCGCACCAAGGAGCACCTCGACAAGATTCAGTCGGAGATGCAGGGATGGCTCCGCACGAAGGGCGTAAAGGTTTGATGTGATGCCCCGCCGGCGCCTCCTCGTCGGGGTCGTCATCGCGGCTGTACTACTCGTTGGCGGACGCGCACTCTCCACGCTCTACGCCGACTATACCTGGTACGGCGCGATGGGGGCGGGCCCGCTCTGGAGCGAGCGAGCGGGCGACCTGCTGCTGATTTACGGCATTGGATGGGTTGTCGCTGTTCTTCTATCATTCGTGAATCTCTTCGTCATCGGACGCAGCATCGGCTCGCTGACGCTTCCGCGACGCCTCGCGAACGTCGAGTTCGGCGAGGCCGTTCCGCGAAAATATCTCGATCGGTTCACGTTCATACTCTCGATCGCAATCGCAGCGGCCCTCACGCCTGCGCTTCCCAACTGGACTCTGCTCGCCCTTGCGCGTCTTCGCGTCACCTTCCGTGAGACCGATCCTTACTTCCAGCACGATCTGGCCTTCTACACGACGTGGCTGCCATTCGAAAAAGCACTCTATTCGTGGGCGATGCTGCTCGTGGTATCCGTATCGGTGCTGGTAGTGATTCTCTACTCGCTCACACCCGGGCTTCGGTGGGAAGGGGTCGGTCTCCGCATGAGCGCCCGTGTGCGCCGGCATCTGAGTGTGCTCGCTGCGCTCCTGCTTCTGATCACGATGTGGAGTTATCGCCTCGAGTCGTACGATCTACTGATCAGGGGGAGCGGAGACGAAGGAGTCTTTTCGTATGTCGATCATCAGTGGCTTCTCCCTGGCCTGTTGCTCTTGTCGATCGCGACTGCCGCAGCCGCCATCACTGTTCTGCTGAGCGGCTGGACGGGACAGCTGCGCACGAGTTTCGTGGCCGTGACAGTGGTTGTTATTCTCTCGGTCGCGGTTCAGGAAATAGTGCCGCTCGTCGTTCGGCGGTTCACGTCGAAGACGGTCCAGCTATCGCGTGAACGCTCTTACGTCGCGACCAGAGCGGACTTTACCCGCCGCGCGTACGCGCTGAATACGTCATCGAGCGAAGCACTCCGCAGATCAGCGGTGTCACCCGCCCTCGACAGCGTGAGTAGCAACGCAACGGGACAGCAGCTCCCTCGGCAGGACTCCCTCGTCTATCCGGGGGCTCGAGGCCTCGTTGTCGTGTCTGACCCACAGCTCGATTTGGCCGGCCCTCGCCTCGGCGACGGCTTATCGCGGCTCGCGTACGCGTGGGCATATCAGTCCTTCGACCTGCTCTCCGATTCGGTTCCTCGTCGCGCACGGCTGATCGCAGTCCGTGATGTTCGGAACAGAGTCCACCAGTTGGCGCCCATCTTTACGCAAGGCAGCATGGTCGAGCCAATGTTTCACGCCGACACCCTTTATTGGAAGCTCGAGCTCTATTCGGCCTCGTCCAACTATCCTCTCAGCCAGCACTTTGTACTCGCGGGAGAGGAGCGAAGCTACTTCCTTCACGCCGCGACCGCTCTTGTCAACGCGCGCACGGCACGGGTGATGATCGCGGCAGATCCCGCGCCCGATCCAATTGCCCAGGCGTGGATGACCGCATTTCCCAATTCTGCTGACTACCGGGCACCGGGGATCGCGCGCGAGCTCAACACGGCTCCGTGGGAACCGGTGTCGGCAGAGTCCGGTCTGGCGACTGACTCGACGTTCCGGGCCGCCGTTACCCGCTTGTATAATCGGATGCGCGCTGCCCTCGCCGCGGCAGACCTCAAGGCATTTGGGATCGCCTACGACTCGCTGGGGGCGCTGATCGCTCCGCACAAGTGACCAAAGGCCCTCGCACTGCAGTGATCGCTGTTGGCGGCAACGCGCTCTCTCCCCCAGGCGAGCGCTCGACGATCGCCGACCAGTTTCGTCATAGTCGCGAGAGCCTCGGACCAATTGTGGACTTCGCGCTGGATGGTTGGCGAGTCGTGGTCGTCCACGGCAATGGGCCGCAGGTCGGTGACGAGCTCGTCCGCAACGAAAAAGCCAGGAACGAGGTTGCTCCGCTTCCGCTTGGCGTTCTCGTTGCCGGGACCGCCGGGTGGATTGGATACATGCTGCAGCAGTCTCTCGAAAATGCCTTGCGCAAGGCTGGAAGCTCGCGTGACGTCGTAACGGTTCTGACCCAGGTCGAAGTCGCGGCTGATGACCCCGCGCTCAAGGATC
Organism: uncultured Gemmatimonadaceae bacterium; assembly: GCA_955652265.1. Taxonomy (GTDB): domain Bacteria; phylum Gemmatimonadota; class Gemmatimonadetes; order Gemmatimonadales; family Gemmatimonadaceae; genus UBA4720. The sequence goes on from CATPBD010000226.1 coordinate 9,668, forward strand.
CGAAGAAATTCATCGGTCACGGGCTCTCCGTCGCGCGCGCACGCGAGCTGCGCGCGGAGGGTCATCCTGTGAAGAAGGATGCGAAAGGACATTTCAGGCGCGTAGTCGGGAGCCCGATGCCTTTGGCAATCCACGAGCTGTCAACGATCCGGAGTCTCGTCGAGCGTGACACGGTGGTCATCGCGTGCGGGGGCGGCGGCATTCCGGTTTATCGCGATCCGGTGCTCGGCCTCGAGGGGGTCGACGCGGTCGTCGACAAGGATCTCGCTGCCGCAGTTCTGGCGAGAGAGCTGGGCGCGGATCTGTTCATGATTCTCACCGATGTGGATGCTGTCTACACGGGATGGGGAACCGATCAGCAGCGTGTTATCAGCTCCATGAGCGTGAGCGAAGCCGATCGTCTCGCGCGCGCAGGCGCCTTCGGTGAAGGAAGCATGGCGCCCAAGGTTGCAGCCGCTGCTGATTACGTGCGTCGAACTAATGGTCGTGCCATTATTACGGAGCTGAGCAAGGGCAGAGCGGCGGTGCAGGGCAGTGGTGGTACTGAAATCATTCCGTAAATCCCTCATCGAACAAGCAAGACGCGTGTTCGCACGCGTTCGGAGCAAGAGTGAACATCCACGAGTACCAGGCAAAGGAAATCTTTCGGAAGTACGGCATACCGATTCCTCCAGGAGAGGTGGCCACCACGCCGGAGGAAGCGGAAGCGATCGCGCGTAAGTTCGCCACGACGGTAGTTGTTAAAGCGCAGGTTCACGCCGGCGGGCGCGGAAAGGCCGGTGGAGTAAAGCTGGCCCGGACTCCGGAGGATGCAAAGATCATCGCGGCGCAGATCCTCAAGCTGACCATCAAGGGTCTTCCGGTAAAAAGAGTTCTCGTCACCCCGGCTGCCGAAATCGCGAGCGAAGCGTACGTCGGCATCATCGTCGATCGCGCATCCAAGCGGCCGGTGCTCATGGCGAGTCCCGCCGGTGGAATCGACATCGAGGAAGTAGCAGCCAAGACGCCCGACAAGATCCTTCGCCATCCTGTAGATCCGAGATACGGACTGCAGGCGTACGAAGCGATGCAGCTGGCGTTCTTCCTCTATTCGGACATGAAACAGGTCCGGGCCGCCGCGAAGATTCTCCAACAGCTCTACAAGGCCTTCTTCGAGAACGGCGGCTCGTTGGCGGAGATCAATCCGCTGGTGACGACGCCTACGGGAGAGATCGTTGCGCTCGACGCCAAGATGGTGATCGATGACAACGAGCTCGATCGCCGGCCCGACATTGCGGCTCTTCGCGACGAGTCATCGGAGGATCCGAGCGAAGTCGAAGCACGCAAGGCAAGTCTGACTTTCATCAAGCTCGACGGAAATGTCGGGTGCGTGGTAAACGGTGCGGGCCTCGCCATGGCGACCATGGACCTCGTGAAATACTACGGAGGCGAGCCAGCCAACTTCCTCGACATTGGCGGGTCGTCGAATCCGGAGAAGGTCGTCGCCGCGCTCAGGATCATCACCAGCGATCCGAGCGTGAAAGCGATTCTCTTCAACATCTTTGGCGGCATCACTCGCACCGACGATGTTGCGAATGGAATAGTGACCGCTATCAAGCAGAACCCGCTCAAGGTCCCTCTCGTGATCCGCCTGACCGGAACCAATGAGGAGATCGCCCTCAAGATACTGAAGGACAACGGACTCTCGGCGATGACCGACATGGATGAAGCCGTGAAGAAAGCGGTGGCCCTCGCGACTGGGAGGAAAGTCGCGTGAGCGTTTTCATCGACAAGAGTACTCGTCTAATCGTCCAGGGAATCACGGGACGCGATGGATCGTTTCACACGAAGCAGATGATCGAGTACGGAACGCAGGTCGTCGGAGGCGTAACACCCGGGAAGGGCGGACAGAAGTTCGAAGACAAGGTTCCGATATTCAACACCGTGGCCGAGGCCGTGAAGAGCACGAGGGCCAACGCCACCGTGATTTACGTTCCCCCGATGTTTGCCGCTGATGCGATGATGGAGGCAGCGGACGCGGGCGTACGCTTCATCGTTTGCATCACCGAGGGCGTCCCTGTGCTCGACATGACGCGCGTCTATCCATTCGTAAGGGAAAGAGGCGCGCGACTGCTTGGCCCCAACTGTCCGGGACTGATCTCACCCGGGCAATCCAAGGTTGGAATCATTCCCGGCCGCATCTGCACTCCCGGACCTGTCGGTTTGGTGAGCCGCTCCGGAACCCTGACGTACGAGGTCGTCTATCAGATGACTCGCGCGAAGATCGGGCAGACGACCTGCGTGGGGATCGGCGGTGACCCGATCAACGGCACCAATTTCATCGACTGCCTTGACGTCTTCGAGAAAGACTCCGCGACCGAAGCCGTAGTGATGATTGGCGAGATAGGTGGAACCGACGAGCAGGAAGCCGCCCGCTTCGTTCGCGAGAAGATGAAAAAGCCTGTCGTCGGTTTCATCGCAGGTCAAACCGCGCCGCCCGGCAGGCGGATGGGACACGCCGGCGCGATCATCTCGGGTTCGGCGGGAACGGCTGCCGAGAAAATGCAGGCATTCGAGGAAAATGGCATCGGCGTCGCCAAACGCCCCATCGACGTCGTCGATTTACTCAAACGCGCTATGCGCTAGGACCGAACGATACATGGCAGGCAATAGAACGCTCGGCATCATCAAGCCCGACGCCTTCAATTCCGGAAAGAGCGGTCAGATCATTGCGCTTCTGGAGAAGGCAGGGTTCAAGATCATCGCCACACGCATAATGCGATTGACTGAAGCTCAAGCCGCCGCATTTTATGCAGTCCACAAGGAGCGTCCCTTCTTCGGGCCACTGACGCGCTTCATGACATCGGGCAAGAGCATGCCGATGGTTCTCGAGCGAGCTGACGCGGTGGCCGCGTTGAGAAAAACCATCGGGGCGACTGACCCAGCTGAGGCAGAGGAAGGGACCGTCCGGAAGCTGTACGCCGAATCAAAGGAGAGGAACGCAATTCACGCCTCTGACTCAGACGAAAACGCGCAGCGTGAAATGACATTTTTCTTTCCGGAGTCGGATCTCGTCTGACCCTGAGTTCAAACAAACCCAGCCCGCAGCCCCCAGCCGGCCCGCCCAAAGCTCCAGGCCGGTAGTCTTCCGTCAAAAAAGTCCGACCGATAGAAAAAGGTGGGGCGACCGACTGGAACGAAGGGTATAAACCCGCTAGCTTAAAGGGCTTATGCTGTCTTTCGACCTGCGCTCGCTGGAAACCAAAGCCGTCCATGTGGATGGCTCACTTGAGCCCACCGACCCCATCTGGGAAGAAGCTGATGTGCACCCGTCAGAGCCAATTCGGGTTACGGGCAGATTGTCGTCAGCGGGTGAAGGAAGGTTCTATTTCAGCGGTCGAATCGAAGGTCGCCTAACACTGCCTTGCCGGCTTTGCCTCGAGGAGGTCGACGTAGGCGTCGACGAGGAGGTACACTTTCTCCTCGCCGAGATCGGAGCGGAAGAGGCTGATGATCCTGACGTGTTTCTCTACGATCCGAGCGGACGGAATCTGGACCTCCGTCCTTCGGTGAGAGAAACGTGGCTCCTAACCGCTCCGGCGTTCGTCCAATGCCGCGAGGACTGCAAAGGACTCTGCGCCACTTGCGGTACGAACCTGAACCAAAGCACTTGTAACTGCACGCCAACCGCGACTGATTCGCGCTGGGGCGGATTGCTCAAGCATCAGAGCGACGCACACTAGCTCGTCAAACAACCTTAAGGAATTGAAACAATGGCTGTCCCAAAGCGACGCACCTCCAAGAGAAAGAAGCGCGCGCGCAATACCCA
>CATPBD010000227.1 GCA_955652265.1 uncultured Gemmatimonadaceae bacterium
AGGGCGTACAGTTGCAAACGATTCCCCAGAGCGAAAGTCACCGTCTTTGGGAGGAAACTTTAGACGCATGGGGTGTGACTAAGAAATTGTCCGAGATGCCATTCGATCAGCTCGACCTCAAGCGCGCGATGGGCGGCGACGAGAGGGCCATGCAGCGGCTTTGGTCGCAGCATGCGCCGCACATCGACGCGGTCGTCCGCAGGCTTTGCGGGGATCCGGAGCTGGCCGCGGACGTCTCGCAGGAGGTCTGGATGCAGATCTTCAGGGCGCTTCCAAGCTACAGGGGCGACTCGCAATTCGGAACATGGGCTCATCGGATTGCGGTCAACCGTACTCTCAACGCGCTGCGCAAGATCAGGCCGCTCGCGAAGCTGGAGACCGACATTGAAGACGACTCTGCGCTCACCGAGATGGACACGGACAGGACTTTCCTGGCGGAATCCATAGAGCAGGCGATGGCGAAGCTCTCGCCAGGGGCGAGGGCGGTGTTCGTGCTTCATGACATTGAAGGATATACGCACGGCGAAATCGGAGAGGAGCTCGGAATCACGCCGGGCGGATCGAAATCGCAATTGTTCAAGGCGCGGGCCAAACTGAGAAAGATGCTCGCGCACTTGGTTGATGAATCAACACCAGCCGCGGGAAAGGGGAAGGAACATGTCACACCTGTCTGAAGACCAACTCGACCAGCTCGTCGCCGAGGAGCGCGAACGGCAGCAGACGCCGCTCAACGAATGGCGCACGATCGCCGCCAGAGCGCGAGAGGAAGGGCTCATTCGCGAGTCTCAGTCGCGCTCGTGGCTTGCCGGCCAGCCGTGGATGCGGGCCGCCGCCGCCGTGCTGTTGCTCCTCGGGGGAATAGCGATTGGTCGGACGACCACTGCACTACCGAGCTCCGATCGAGCCGGGGGGAATTCCGCTCCGTCGACGGCCTCGACCGCCGTGCCCGCCGTCACTATCACAAACGCCAATTTCGCCTCTGTCGACGACGCATCAGCGACTCTCGAGCGGGCACTCGCCGATTATCAGCGCGCATCGGCATTTCTCGCGGCAAATTCGTCCGGCGCCACCACCGTCGACAGCTCGCGCATCTATTCGGCTCGGCTCGCCGCTCTCGACAAGGTCGGAAACGCGATGGAGAGCGCGCTCAGAACAGCACCGCACGACCCGGTGATCAATCAGTACTATCTCGCAACAATGGGTGCCCGCGTTGCGACGCAGCAGATGGTAGCGCGGCCGGTTGGGCTCGCGCTCAAGGGATTCTAGGTCCAGGTGAGGGGGAAAGAGGTGTCGGTAATGAGACGAGGTCTGGTAGCAGTAGTCGCAGTGGGTGCGTCGTTCGCCTTCCCCGGAGCAGCGAGAGCACAGACGTCATCATCGGCGTCTGCAGCGCAGTCTTCTCCAGTCGAGACACCGACCGGCTGGTTCGGCGTCCGGATCTCGGATGAGGCGATACTCAACGAGAGCGGCGCGGCATTCTTCGACCGGTATCCTGTCGTCAGCAGCGTCGAGCCTGGATCGCCCGCCGCAAAAGCTGGCGTCGTTCCAGGAGATGTGCTCCTCACGTTCAACTCGCATGACATGCGCGGCGGCGCACTCGAGTTGAGCAATTGGCTCAAGCCCGGAGCTCCGTTCGAGCTACGCCTCAGGCGCAATGACGCGGTTCGCGTCGTGCGCGGTGTCCTTGGACGTCGCCCCCCAGGCTGGGACCAGTTCATCGTCGTGCAGATTTCGCCGGCGGAGCAAAAGATGATGCGTCGCTCCATGGAGACGGGCGCGGTGGAGGGTCGCTTGCGGCCATCGAGGCTCCAGGTGCAGACGGAGGTTTCGACGACGCCTCGCCTCCCGTCGGTTCTCGTACCGGCCTTGGGCCTGGGCCGCGGAATCTATCCCTTTGCGGGCGCCGAATTCACGGCCCTCAACGACGATCTTAGCGACGTCCTCGGCGTGAAGCCCGAGGGGGTATTCGTTACCAACGTCGTTGAGGGATCGATCGCGCGGGACGCCGGTCTTCGCGGCGGAGACGTAGTCGTGATGGCCGATAGCATCAAGATCGAGAATCCGAACGACCTCGTCCGCGCGATTCGCAGCGCCGACGATCGATCCGTCAAACTGCAGATCATACGCAAGCGCAAGCCGCAGACGATCACGCTGAAGTGGTAGGCAGCAACGTCCTGCCTTCTGGCACGAGTGACGCATGGATTGCGACTGCAGCCACGGCGCCGCTAGCTGCGGCAACGATAGCTACCTGCGGACCCGGCGCGATATCGCCTGCCGCGTAGACATTCTTCACTGAAGTGTGATTGCGCTCATCGATCACGAGCCGGCCCAGCTCGTCGCGCTTGCATCCGAGCTGCGCGCCTAGATCGTCGGCGGGATACTGGCCAATCGCAAAGTAGAGCCGCTCGCAATCGAGCGACATTCCATCCTTTAGCTCGATACCGCTGATCTCGCTCGATTTGGACACGAGGCATGTGATTGGCTGGTCGAGCACTGGAATGTTCAGCGTCTTGAGCTGATCGAGCAGCTTCTGGTCCATGTCGGGCTTCTCGCCGTTGGTGCAGATGACGATTTGCCGGGTCCAGGTCGTGAGTGCGAGCGCCGTACCTACCGCTTTACGACCTTTTCCCACAACGACCGTTTTCTTGTCCCGTGTCTCGTAGCCATCGCAATCGGGACACACATGAACGGTCTCGCCATAACAGCGCTCTAGTCCGGGGATATCGGGCCAAACGTCTTTGATTCCAATCGCCAACAGAATGCGCTGGGCTTCGATGACGGTGCCCTCGCGAAGCCTGATCGCGAACAGCTCGCCGGTCTCGTTGATCGCCTCGTCGACGATTCCACTCACGTAGTCGACGCCGAACTTGGCGCCTTCCTCCCTGCCGATGGCGCGCAGCTCGGGAGAGCGAATACCGTGATGGCCGAGATAACCGTTGATACCACGCGTTTCCCAGTTACGGGGGTCGCCGGAGTCCACCACCACAACCTTATGTAGATAGCGCGCGAGCCAGAGCGCCGCGCAGAGTCCAGCGGGGCCGCCGCCGACAATCGCAACATCGTATCTTGCTGTCATGCGCGCTGCGGGGTGCAAGTTCGATTCCCTGCTCGCCTTGAGTGAGAACTGCCCTTCACCTAGCTTGGAACTAAGAGCGACACTGCTTCCCTCCACCTCGAATCGATGAAAGTCGCGATCCTCGACCCCGCCAGCGGCATCGCAGGCGATATGTTCCTCGGCGCCCTCGTCGATGTCGGACTCGATAAGGCGTGGCTCGAGCGACTGCCGTCAACGCTGGGCCTGGCGGGGGTCGAGGTCCGCATCGCCGATGTCGAGCGGTCGCACGTTCACTGCGTAAAGGTCGACTTCGACATTCCCTCGCAACCGCATGGAAGGGCTGTATCGGAGATTCATCGGCTGATCGATGCCGTAAAGATTCCGGAAACGGTCGCGCGCTCGGCTCACGCGGCGTTCGAGGCGATTGCAGCGATAGAGAGCGCGATTCACGGTGTTGCGCCCGAGGAGCTGCATCTGCACGAAGTCGGAGCAGTCGATGCGATTCTGGACATCGTCGGGTCGATCTGGGGCGTCGAGATGCTGGGCATCGAGCGCGTCTATAACACCAAAGTCTCGCTTGGCGAGGGCTCGATAAAAACCGCGCATGGCGTGCTCCCCGTGCCCGCTCCGGCGACCATACGCCTGCTCGAAGGGTTCAATGTCGGCCACGGCCCGGCCGGATCAGGGGAGCTCACGACCCCGACGGGCGCAGCACTGCTCAAAGTTCTATCGAAAGGCGCGCCACCTCACGAGTACAGTCCGCTGCGGAGCGGATATGGCGCCGGCACGCGCGACATTCACGGACAGCTGAACGCACTGCGAATAATTCTTGGCGAAGCTACGGCCGATCACCACGATCACCGTCATCACCACGAGCACGTCCACACCGAGCACCTGCACGTGCTGAGCGCCGACATTGACGACATGTCGCCCGAGGAGCTCGCGGGCGCCGCAGATGTATTGCGCGCCGAGGGCGCCCTCGATGTCGTGCTGTTGCATACGACGATGAAGAAAGGCCGCCTGGGCACTCGGGTCGAAGCGCTCGTGCGAGGGTCAGATCTCCCGCGGCTGGAAGAGAAAATATTCCTGCACTTCACGACTCTCGGCGTGAAGACCTTCGACGTTGTGCGAAGCGCGCTCACGCGTGAATTACGGATGGTTCGCTTCGACGGGCGGGACATTCGCGTAAAGGTGGCTACGCTGCCCGACGGCTCGAAACGCGTGAAACCCGAGTTCGACGACTTGCGTCGAGTCGCGGAGGAGACGTCGCGTCCGGTGGCGGAGATCCGCTCTGAGGTGTTGAGGGCGCTCAGCGGCTCGAACGGCAAGCACGCCACGCCCCGAGACAAATAATGGAGCTCGAGAAGAAGCTTCTCGACGCGCTTGGCTCGGCCGCACGGGATCGCGTAGCGTATGTCTGCTTCTCCGGAGGAATCGACTCGACCGTCGTCCTGGCGGCGTCGGTGCGTGCCGGAGTGGATACCGTTGCCCTGCTCGGCGTCAGCGCTTCGCTCGCTGCCTCTGAACGTGCGGATGCGCATCGGATTGCGATTGAGATTGGCGTGCGAGTCGAGGAAGTGGAGACAAACGAGATGGAGCTCGCCGGGTATCGAAAAAACGCCGGCGACCGGTGCTATTACTGCAAGAGCGCACTTTACGACACGGTGCAGGCGCTCGCCGCGACCAGGAATTCGGACGAAGTAATCTTCGTCGGAACACACGTTGACGACCTCGGTGAGCACCGGCCTGGGCTGCAAGCGGCCATCGAGCGCGGTGTCGTAGCTCCGCTCGTCGACGCTGGATTCACCAAAGCAGATGTGCGCGCGCTCGCGCGGAAATGGAACCTCTCGAACTCCGAGAAGCCTGCAGCGCCATGTCTGGCGAGCAGAGTGCCGGTCGGCGCGGAGGTGACGCCGGAGCGACTCGCGCAGATCGAAGCCGTGGAAGAATTCCTGCGGCTGCACGACGTCTGGCCCGCTCGCGCCCGGTGGCACGAAGCAGTCGTTCGCCTGGAAATTCCCGCCGAGATGTTTGAGCGGGTAGTCACTGATCCATTGAGAGGCGAGCTGCGTCGCGCCTGCCGGAAAGCGGGGTTCAAATTCGTCGCACTCGACCTCGGCGGATTGCAAAGCGGAAGTAGCTCGCTTCCTCTGGTCGCACCATGAATCAGATTCGCTGGGATCGTGACCGCGAGGCGCGCACAGGAATTCCGGAAGTCGTGTACGGTCCGGGAAAGACCGGCGCGCACCTGCGGCAGATCTTTGAGGGCACGACTGAGCTGCGAATAGCATCGCGCCTGAGCGACGATCAGATGCAGGTGTTGAGCGAGCTGGCGACCATTTACCCCGAGGCGCGCATGGCGGTTCGCAACGCGCGTCAGAAGAGGAACATGCCAGTCGTTCCGGTGATAACCGCCGGGACCGCGGACATACCGGTAGCGCTCGAAGCTGCAACCACGCTTGAAGCGATGGGTGTGCCCGTCACCAGTCACTTCGACGTCGGAGTAGCTGGAATCCATCGGCTGCAGTCGGTGCTACCGGAGCTGGCTGCCGCCCGGGTGTGCATTGTCGTTGCGGGTATGGATGGCGCACTGCCCGCTGTCGTGGCGGGTCTGGTAGGAGCGCCAGTGATCGGTGTGCCCACGTCCGTTGGAACCGGTGTCGCTCAAGGCGGAATGGTCGCGTTGAACACCATGCTCGCCAGCTGCAGCCCAGGAATAGCCGTCGTGAACATCGACAATGGATTTGGCGCCGCGTGTCTCGCTCTCAAGATCCTCGGCTGCAACACCCCGGACTGATTAAACGGGCGGAATCTCGCGCTCACGCGAGCGGCTGGAATAGACGGTGCTGCATGATTCGCCACCTCTGCCGGGAGTGTACCCATGGCCATCGCATACGGTGACCCGCTTCTCCTCAACCTTGGTCTGTTGCTCGTTCGCGTGATCTTCGGCTTGCTGATGGTCGGTCACGGAGGGCAAAAGCTCTTCGGGTGGTTGGGCGGCTACGGCTTGGCAGGGACCGGCGGGTTTTTCGAATCACTGGGCTTCCGGCCCGGACGTCGGTTCGCTTTTGCCGCCGCGCTCAGTGAGTTCATCGGTGGCTGGCTGTTCGCTCTTGGGTTTCTCGGCCCCGTCGGGCCAGCGCTCATTCTCGCGGTGATGCTCGTCGCGTCCATTAGTGTCCACTGGCGAAACGGACTGTTCGCGTCGACGAACGGAGTCGAGGTGCCGCTACTCTACGCAACCGCGGCGGTGGGAATTGCGCTCATTGGTTTCGGGACCTACTCGCTCGATTCGGCGCTGGGAGTCGCTGCATTGTGGACCCCGGGACTCATTGGGCTGGCGCTTGTTGCCGGAGTCCTTGGAGGCATAGCTAACCTTCTGCTCAGGAAAAGGCCGCCGACAACTCCTACGGTCTGAGTTTGCCGAGCTCTGTGGGCGCGTCCGCCCCAGCCCCACTCGGACATCGCCAGATCCTGATCGCGTTCAGCGGTCTGGTGCTGGCGATGCTGCTCGCCGCGCTCGATTCCACCATCGTCTCGACCGCTCTACCGACGATAGTCAGTGAGCTCGGAGGACTCGAGCATCTCGCGTGGGTGGTGACCGTCTATCTGCTCGCGCAAACGATCGTGACACCCATTTACGGCAAGCTGGGCGATCTTTACGGGCGGAAGATCGTGCTTCAGTCTGCGATCGTCCTCTTTCTCGTCGGCTCGGCCCTGTGCGGACTGAGTCAGAACATGACGCAGCTCATCGTATTCCGCGCGATACAAGGGTTGGGCGGTGGCGGACTCGCTGTGACGACGCAGGCCGTTGTCGGCGACATCGTCCCTCCCCGAGACCGCGGCCGGTATCAGGGAATATTCGGCGCGGTCTTTGGTCTATCCAGCATCGCCGGTCCGCTGCTCGGCGGATATTTCACGACGCACCTTTCCTGGCGCTGGATCTTTTACATCAATCTCCCGCTGGGAGTCGGAGCACTCCTGGTGCTGGCGGCGACACTGCCATCGTCGTCAAGGCGCGTGGTGCGGGCGATCGATTACGCAGGCGCGGCATTACTCGCGGTGCTCCTCAGTGCGGTGACGCTTCTCTCGGATCTCGGCGGAACGACGTATCCGTGGTCGTCCCCCATGGCGATCGGATTGGTCGGCGTCTCCGCGCTCGCCCTGGTGCTCTTCGCGCTGGTAGAGCGCCGCGCCGCGGAGCCTGTGCTGCCGCTGCACCTGTTTCGCCAACAGACTTTCGTGATTACGTCCGCGGTTGGACTGATCGTCGGCTTCGCTCTCTTCGGCTCGGTGACGTATTTCCCGCTGTACCTGCAGGTTGTAAAGGGGGTCAGTCCCACCGCTTCGGGAATGCAGATGGTGCCGATGATGGGTGGCATGCTCGTGACATCGATCATGTCGGGCCAGCTCATCAGCCGCACAGGTCGCTACAAGATCTTTCCTCTCCTCGGAACGGCCGTGATGACTATCGGCCTGTTCATGCTCTCGAGATTGACACCTTCGAGCAGCAACGCGGTCGCGTCTCTCCTTATGCTCGTACTCGGCGTTGGTTTGGGGATGGTTATGCAAGTGCTGGTGATCGCCGTGCAGAACGACGTCGAGTATCACGACCTCGGCGTCGCGACTTCGGGCGCGACGCTATTTCGATTGATCGGGGGATCACTCGGTACCGCAATCCTGGGCGCGATCTTCGCCGCGCGATTGAACGCCAACCTCGCGCACCTGTTGCCCGCTGGAATGTCCGTCAGCGCGGCCGCGCACAACTTGAGCGTTCAGGCGCTGCTCCAGTTGCCACCATCAGCGCGGGCCGCGTACGCGGAGGCGTTCACCGCAGCGCTCGATACCGTGTTCCTGTTCGCGACCGTCGTCTGCGCGATCGGGTTCGTCCTGACCTGGCTTCTGCCGGAGCGTCCGCTCCGTGCGACGGTCGCCGCCGCTGCCGGCGATGCCGGGAACGAAGCCAGCGAAGCGTTTGGGCGACCCGCCGACGAAGACACTGTCGCCGCGCAGATCTACGCGGCGCTGTCGTCGCTTGCTGACAGGGATGTTCAACGACAGCACATTTTGCGGATCGTCGAGCGCGCCGGGGTTTCCCTGACTCCGCTTGCCGCCTGGCTGCTGGTGCAAATTGAGCGAAACCGTGATTACGACCCTTATGAGCTCGCGCGCCGCCGAGCCATCCCCGCTGAGCGGGTGAGAGCGGCGCTGGACGAACTGCGCGCGCGCAACCTCATCACTGATGTGGGAGTGGCAGGTGCCGCGCCCGAGAAGCTTACGTCGTCAGGGTGCGAAGTCCTCGATCGTCTTGCCTCTGCGCGACGGGCACATCTATCGGAGCTGGCGGAGGAATGGGATCCAGCAACAGGCGCGAACATCTCCGATTACCTGCGGAACGCCGTGCGCGACCTCATTCCCGACGCGCGGCGGGCGAGTTAGGATCACGATAACGAATCCACGAACGTCGACTCCTACGATTTCGATTTAGCCAGATCCCTCACGCGAGCGGCCATCGCGCTTACCCGCGCCGAATCGGCGGCAGTCCGCGCGTCGTTGTCGAGCCGCCCTGCGAGCTGAGTCAACGCAGTGCGTCGCCGCGCTCCTTTCAACTTCTCGGCTCTGTCGAGATCGCGACCGACTCGGACTGAGGTCGAGTGTGAGATCCCATTATCGCGTACGAGCTGATCGAGGTAAGCGCGCGTTACAGCAAAGCTCGCCGGCCATACCAGTGGCTGCTGGTTCTGGACGTTCAACAGATCGGTGTGTATCAGCTTCGCAGCGTCGATCTCATTCTGCGATAGATACTGGCTGGGCTTCAGCTCGAACACGTCGAGACCGCGGTCGATCTCGGAGCCGTAGATATGACCGTTGTACCAGTACGTCGACCAGTATCCCCCCACATAAAGCTTGACGGGATCCATCGGGCCGCGATCGAAGTATGCGATCTCCTTCGGATGCGCGGGATCGGTGAAATCGAATACGGAAACACCGCCCTGATACCACGCCTGGGCCATGATATCGCGCCCCGGAACCGGAATCAGCGACCCGTTGTGCGCCACACAGTTCTCGGTCTCGGTTTGCGCGACAGGGAGTTTGTAGTAGCCCGCCGGAGTGAGCTTGTTGTTGGCGAGCGTGAAGATCGCGTCGGCGCCCCACTTCGGATTGTCGGTCGCTCGGCAACGCGGGGCCATGCCGCCGCCCCACTCGTCGGTGAAGAGCACTTTCTTGCCGTCGTTGCTGAACGTGGCGGAGTGCCAGAATGCGAAGTTCGGATCGCTCACTTCGGCTACTCGGCGCGGGTTTGCAGGATCGCGAACATCGAGCAGGATTCCGTTGCCAGAGCAGGCACCGGCCGCCAAGCCGATGGCCGAATAGACCGTGATGTCGTGACACCGGTTCGTCTCCGACGTGCTCTGAGTTCCCTCACCGTGGCTGCCGCCCTTCCAGAGACCAGCGATGTTGCCCGCCGAGTCGGCGAAGATTCGCGGGGTGCTGATCACCCTCGCATCCTGCGGTGCAGCGAGCGGTACGCGAATGACCTCGATGCGGAATAGCGAAGTGTTTGGATCCTTATCGGGCGCTGCGTTGGAGCACCCGGCCAGCTCGGCGTTCGGGCGGACGGTGCTGGTGCCTGAGACGTAGATGTAGACGTTTGCCGGATCCTTCGGGTCCGTCACCAGCGTATGCGTGTGCGATCCGCGGCAGGTTTGAACGGCTGCTACCTGCTTGGGGTGATCGATATCACCGATGTCGAAGATGCGTACGCCGCGGAACCGGTCGGCGCTCACCGAATCGGTCACGCCCTGAGTGCCGCAGTCTACGCGGCCGCGCGTCTCCTCCACCGACATGAAAAGGAGATTGCGATAGACCGACAAGTCACCTTGTCCGCCCGGGCAAACGTACGTCATGCGAAGAGTTGGACTTCGTGGATTCGTGATGTCCCACACTTGAAAGCCGTTGAAGCCGCCCTGAAAGACATAATTGTTCTCGAAGGCAAGGTCGCCTTCCAGGAACGCGAAATTACCGGGATCATTCGGATCAGAGAATTTCTCTGGACGCGGGCGATGCGCGACGAGCTCCAGATTGCTCGCGGCCTCTCCGGCGTCGTAGTACCCGGGACGGAGCGAAAGTCGCGGGTCGGCGTGAATCCCGGCCGAGCTGTCTGATTGCGCGCCGGCGACGGAGGCACCGCAGAGCGTGGCGGAGAGAATGAGCGCGGAACGCCAGGTTGCAGACGGGCGTCGATTCGTTCTTCTGGTTCTCATTGTGGTTTCTGGAGTGAGAGACGGGTTATTGAACTCGGAACGGGTGCTGGTGATGCTCACGGCTTCGGGCCAGAAGATGCGGCGAGCAGCGCACGCATGCGCATGATCTCGGCGCGCTGATCGGCGTCGATGTCGGACGCGAACTGGAATATCTGTGACTCTTGCGCTGCGCCGTTGGTGGCGAGGAGATCCCGCACCATAACGAGTGCACCTTCGTGGTGGCGGATCATGTCCTGGAGGAAGAGCCGGTCGAATTCGGGTCCCTTGGTCTTCGCCAAATCGGCAAGCTGCGCCGGGGTCAACATGCCGGGCATGAGTACGTTGTTCGGCATCGACATGTCCGACATGTTCGCAACCGGCTGGTTGCGGCTCTGGAGCCAACGCCGCATCAAACCGATCTCGTCTTTCTGGGAGACCTCGATCCGTTGAGCCAGGAGATGCATGTCAGAGCGGGTGGTGCGTTCGGGCAACAGCGCGGTCATTACGAGCGCCTGCGCGTGATGCGCTATCATCCCCTGCATGAAGCGCACGTCAGCAGGGGTGTATTGCGGTCTGCCATTCGTGCGGCCTTCAGCCGTCGCGGTCGACTGCGCTTTCGCGTTTTCCAGCGGCGCGATCGAACTCAGCACGATGGCCCCGGTAGTAAGTAACTGAGCTAGTCTCGGCGCGCTCATCGACGTGCAATGTTTTCGAGTACCACAGCCGCATTCCGTGCAAGGCCGGCCCGTTTGGCGCGCTTCATCGGCGAGCGCCTGAATGCGGTGCGGAACTCTTCGTCTCCCATCGCAACCAGCTCACGCGCGAGCGTTTCGGCATCCCTATCGCGGATCGCGTCCCGGGGAGCGAACGCAGGTTCCTGCAGCTCGCGAGCGAACTTGATGTTGTATGGACAAACATCCTGACAGATGTCGCAGCCGTAAAGGTTCGTCCCGATTGGCTCGTGAAACACGTCAGGGATCTCCCCCTTCAATTCGATCGTGAGATACGAGATGCAACGCTTCGCATCCAATATGCGCGGCTCGACGAACGCGTTCGTTGGACATGCGTCCAGGCAACGCGTACAGCTTCCGCAGCGATCTGTCTGGAACGGAGAATCGGGCGCGAGATCCACATCCACCAGCAACGACCCGATGAAGAAAAATGATCCCAGGCGGGGGTTTATGAGGTTTGTGTTCTTGCCGAACCAACCGAGCCCCGCCCCTCGGGCGAGATCACGCTCGAGAATCGGACCGGTGTCGACATAGGCCTTTCCCGCAATCGGGTGGGCGACTTCCAGCTCCAGCCAGCGATGCAGCTCGTTCAGCCTTTCGGTCATGACATCATGGTAGTCGTCACCGCGGGCGTATCGCGCGACAGGACCATTCGGCTCCCGCCCACCGTAGTCGAGTCCGACGACTATCGCGCTGGCGGCACCGGGAAATGGCAAGCGGGAATCGCGCCTCTTCCGGGCGCCGCGTGGCAGATAGTCCATTTCGCCCGCATAGCCCTTCTCGACCCAGTCGTCGAATGCTTCGGCGGTCTCCATGGGGCCCAATGAGGTAATCCCGACCAGATCGAAGCCGAGGCCATAGGCTTGCGCCTTGATCAGATCTTCAAGCGCGAAGGCTTCAGCAACTGCGCAGGTCATTCGCTTTCGCCGGCCCAGCGGGCGTAGCGCTCGACGTCAGTGGCCGACGGGACTGCGTTGTAGTCACCGTACGCGGTGTACATCCGCCATCTGAGGTACGTGGGATCGGGCAACGGAAGAAACGGGAATTGCCGGTACCAGTTGTTGGACCTGAAGCGCCAGGTAATTCGCATCAGATTGAGCGCCAATCGCGGGCGGCGTATTGCCCGGAAGGTCAGTCTCAGTGCCAGTCGTAGCCATGGCATTAAGCTCGTAATATATAGAGGGGTCATGGCGTACCCCGTTAGACACCTGCTGGGGCTCATTTCCGACACCCACGGACTTTTGAGACCGGGGGTTCACGGCGCTCTCAGCGGGGTGGAGCTTATTCTTCATGCCGGCGACGTGGGTGGGGCGGACATTCTCGACGAGCTGCGCTTGATCGCGCCGGTCAGGGCCGTCTACGGCAATACCGATCCGCCAGGTGACCCGGAGCTCGCTGAAGAGATTCTGATGAACGTTGAGGGTACGAGCCTTCACGTAAGCCACGGGCACGAGGTGGGAAGTCCAACACCGGCGCGACTGGCGGTACGCTATGA
>CATPBD010000228.1 GCA_955652265.1 uncultured Gemmatimonadaceae bacterium
GCGTTACCGTGGATGTCGAGTCGGCATCCGGCGTCGCGCACGAAGATGAGAATGTCGCCGTGGCGCCGGGAAAGGGACCATTTCCAATCGTGCCCGGATGAAATCGTCATTCAGGCGACAGAGCTGGCTGATCGCGTTCCCCGTTATTCTGCTGCTCTTGTGGACCGTCGTTTATCCGAATGCAGCGGTCATTGCCGGCAGCTTCGAGAACGGACTCGGTCATTGGCGTGAATTCGCGGCAAGTCCTGCGGATCGTGAAGCGGTGTGGACGAGCATCGTCATCTCGGTGGCATCGGTGTTTGCCTCGCTCGCTATCGGTGTTCCACTCGCGTTTCTGCTCGGTCGATTCGAGTTCCCTGGCCGTCGTCTATTACGTGCAGTCGCGACGCTTCCCGCCGCACTGCCTCCACTGGTCGGGGTGATCGCCTTTCTCTTTCTCTATGGAGAGAGCGGACTGGTCACGCGGATAGTACAGCGAATCCTGGGGATGCAGGAGGCGCCGTGGAGGCTCAAGGGAGTTGGCGCGATCGTCTTCGTTCACGCCTACACGATGTACGTCTACGTTTTTCTGTTCGTATCGGCCGGTCTCGAGCGGTTCGATGCGACTCTCGATGAAGCCGCGTCCGGACTCGGCGCGAACACCTGGCAGAGGCTCAGGCGGGTGACGCTTCCTCTTCTCATGCCGGCCGTGGCCGGATCGATGCTGCTCGTCTTCATGAACGCCCTCGGCTCCTTCTCGGCGCCTTACGTGTTCGGCGGGGGATTGCGCGTGCTGTCGACCCAGATACTCGCGTCGAAGACCAACGGGGCAATGGGTCTCGCGTACGTGGAAACGACGGTGCTGGCATTGAGCGCAGTCGCGGGACTCGTGCTCTTTCGCTGGCTCGACCGGAAGCGAAAGTACACGTTAGCGAGCAAAGGAGGACGCAGGCGCCGCGCGATACAGTCGCGGCACGTTCAGATTCTCACCAGCGTCGCTGCAGCGATCATCGTGATCGCGCTCGTCCTGCCGCACCTAATGGTCGTGCTCGTTTCCTTCGCGCGCGATGGCGTGTGGACGACGCAGGTGCTGCCGCCCGAGTACACTTTGGAGAATTACCGGCGGCTGTTTTCCGAGAGCGAGCTGTGGCGTCCGATCACCAACAGTGTCTCAATGGCGCTCGTCGCAACCACGGGCAATCTCGTCGTGTGCTTTCTCGCCGCGTATCTGATCGTGTTCAGGAAGTTCGCGGGACGGAGACTGCTCGAGCTGCTGGTCGCTCTTCCGTGGGCGATTCCCGCGACAGCGATTGCCCTTGGGCTCGTAGCGACCTTCAACAGAAATGATTTACTGACAGCTCGAGTACTCCTCGTGGGGACGTTCTGGATTCTCCCGCTGGCGTATTTCATTCGCGATATACCTCTGGTCGCTTCGGCGGTCGAAGGATCTCTTCGTCAGATGGATTCCTCGCTCGAGGACGCCGCCCGGGGACTCGGAGCAAGCTGGCTTCTTACCATGCGACGCGTCATTCTGCCGGCGGCCCGTCCAGGTCTCGTCGCGGGCGGATTGCTCGCCGCGGTAACCGCGGTCGGTGAGTTCGTGGCGAGCGTGGTGCTCTATACCCATTCAAACAGACCGATATCGATGGAAATTCTCGCTCAGCTCCGCGCGCTGGCCTTTGGAACCGCAGCCGCATACAGTGTCTTGTTGATATTTCTCGTGCTGCTCATGACACTCGCCGCCAGATCGTTCGAGGAGAGACTTGCCTGACGCGCCGGCTCGCCCGCGCGTTGTAATTATCGGCGGCGGATTTGGAGGCATTTCCGCGGCACACGCGCTGAGACGCGCGAATGTCGACATCACGCTCATCGACCGGACCAATCACTTCATCTTTCAGCCGCTCCTCTACCAGGTTGCGACCGCGGCGCTGGCGCCGAGCGATATTACCGCCCCAATCCGCTGGATTCTGAGGAGCCAGAGGAATACTGAAGTACTCATGGCGGAAGCCCGGGAGATCGACACGGAACGGCGTGTCGTGCTCGTCGATGACGACCTTCGCGAGCTTGCCTATGATTACCTCATCGTCGCGCCGGGAGCGCGTCATAGCTATTTCGGCCACGACGAGTGGGAGCCATACGCACCGGGACTGAAGGCGATCGAGGACGCGTCCGAGATTCGCCGTCGTTTTCTGTTGGCGTACGAAAACGCCGAAAAGACCGACGACACTCGAGAGCGGGACGAGTTACTCACGTTCGTGATCGTTGGGGGAGGGCCAACCGGAGTCGAGCTGGCCGGCGCCATTCCATTCATCGCCAAGAAGGCACTGGCGTCTGAGTTTCGGCGAGTGGACACGCGTCGCACCAGGGTCGTTCTGGTAGAGGCGGGTCCAAGAATTCTGCCTTCGTTTCCGGAGGATCTCGCGGAGCACGCGGTGCGCGATCTTGCCGATCTCGGCGTCGAGGTCCGCGTCAACTCGTTCGTGACCCGCGTGGAACCCGACGGCGTCAGCATCGGGGCGGAGAAGATTCGCGCGCGCACCGCTTTCTGGGCCGCTGGAAACAAGGCATCACCGCTCGGCAAGTTTCTTGGCGCGCCGCTCGATAACGCGGGCAGAGTAAAAGTGAGCGATGACCTGTCAGTGCCGGGCCATCCCGAGATTTTCGCGATCGGTGATCTCGCGACGTTTCCGCAGGATGGGCGGATGGTGCCGTGGGTGGCTCCGGCCGCGAATCAAGAAGGCGCGTTCGCCGCCAAATCAGTCATCCGGGATTTGCGGCGTCAGCCCAGAAAGAAGTTTCACTATTTCAACAAGGGTGATCTGGCGACGATTGGAAGATCGCGCGCCATCGCCGATTTCGGCCGAGTGAAGTTCACGGGGCGACCGGCGTGGTTTCTGTGGCTGTTCGTTCACATCATGTATCTGGTCGGATTCCGCAACAGGATCGTGGTGTTCATAGAGTGGGCATACGCGTACTTCACGTACCAGGCGGGTGTCCGCCTGATCACCGATGTCGAGAGGTACAAGCCGCCTGCGCAACGGCCAACAGTGGCGCCGACAACCAGTCGCTAGCATAATAGGCCCGTTGAACCCGAACACTCTTCCGCGAGGGTCGATCAATGGGCAGTGACGCTGGGGCAGTAGAACCCGCGCCTTCGAAGGCGAGTTTGTGGGAAGATTTTGTAGACATCTTCTACGCACCTTCCTCCGTTTTCGCGCGGAGGAGTGACGGCAAATTTGGAATGCCGCTGCTTTTCCTGGTAGCGGTCGGTACCGTGCTCTTCTTCCTGACGAAGAACGCGATGCAGCCGATCATGGACGCGGAATTCGCGCGGCGCAGCGCGGATATGATGAGGAAGAATCCGCAGCTGACATCGGAGCAGCTCGCGTCGGGGCGCGGTTTGATCGAGACGTTTGGCCCTGTCTTCTTCGCTCTCGGGCTTACTCTCAGCGTGTTCGGCACCGGGCTGGTACTCTGGCTGGTGGGCAAGCTTTTCGATGCGAAGGAATCGGTAGCTGCGGCGATTATGCTCGCGACGTACTCAGAGGTTCCGCGGATTGTCCAGATCCTGACGAATGCGGCGCAGGGGCTGTTTATGAGCCCGGAAAGGCTCAGCTCCGCCAACAGCGTTGCCTTCAACCTGGCGCGATTCATGGATCCCGATCACGCGTCGCCTGTGTTGATAGCGCTTGTGAGTCGCGTCGATCTGTTCACGATCTGGGTGACCGTTCTTCTCGCGATCGGACTGCATGTGGTCGGGAAGATTCCCAGGCAACAGGCAGGGATCGCGGCGGCGATCACGTGGGTTGTGGGAGCATTGCCGGCAGTGTTCGGCGCGTTGAGAGGGGGTTGATCAAGCTCTAGCGCAATTCCGGGTGAAACCGACAGAAAGAGGATGGCACATGGAAAATCGAGCTCGAAGGAATCTCTTCATGAGCACTACGCTGGTCAGTTTTCTAATGGCCGTAGCGTTCAAGTTTGACAACGGTGGTCTACACTCGTCCTGGTCAGGTAGGCCGCAGATCGCCATCGTGTTGGTCGTCCTT
Organism: uncultured Gemmatimonadaceae bacterium; assembly: GCA_955652265.1. Lineage (GTDB taxonomy): Bacteria > Gemmatimonadota > Gemmatimonadetes > Gemmatimonadales > Gemmatimonadaceae > UBA4720. The sequence continues at coordinate 4,026 of CATPBD010000228.1, forward strand.
GGTATCGTTCTAAGCGCGTCCTGGCTCCGGAGCGAGAGAGACCTCCGGGAGAATTAGTTCAGCGCGGTTGGCAGCGCCGCCTAAACGTACGTTGCAGCTTGCAAACATCTTGTGAGCATCTGACCCTTTGACGTCGCGCTTATTCTTGGTGGCTGTCGTTGCAACTCTCGCGACATTTGCCAGAGCTGTGAGGCCCGCGAGCACCGCTCCTGAGCTGGCCGTCGACGAGGTGACTTTTCGCAGCGGCGACGTGATGTTGCACGGGACTGTATTCGCACCGAGGCCAGCCGGTCAGCGTCGACCCGGCATCGTGCTCGTTCACGGGTCCGGACCGGGCACGCGCGCGGAGTACTCGAGCGAAGCGCGGGCATTCGCGCACGCGGGGATCGTGACGCTTAGCTACGACAAGCGGACCGTCGGGTACTCACTGATCCATCGCTCTTATTCTCAGCTCGCTAGCGACGCACTCGCGGCAGTGCAGATGTTGTGGGCCCGCAGCGATGTTGACTCGGCCAAGGTCGGACTATGGGGAGAGAGCGAGGGTGGTTGGGTTGCGCCACTCGCCGCGTCGCGGTCGCCGGATGTCAACTTGTTGGTGCTGGTTGGGGCCTCCGGTGTGTCGCCGGCGCGGCAGCAAGCGTGGTTCCTCGGCAACCAGCTACGTCAGGAGGGCGTGTCTGGCTCGATGCTTCGCGCGATACCGGTCACGGGAGTGCGCCTGCTCACGGGCGCCGGACTCCTTGCGGAAGCGAACTATGACCCTGTGCCGGTATTGGAGCGTATCCGTCAACCAGTACTCGCGTTGTGGCCAGTCCGGGACCTCGTCCACCCACCGGAAGAAAGCTCCCGGATCCTGCAGCAAGCGCTCGCGCGAGGCGGCAACGCTCACTACACAATCCGCTTCTGCGCCGAGACCGAACACTGCTACCATGTAGCGCCGGACACCTCGCACCGAATGAACGACTTCGCCCCCGCCTACATCGATCACGCGGCGTCGTGGGTCACGAATCTTGCCGGCGGCCTTCCGGCTGCCAGCGCGGACCTGCCGCCGCACCAAGACCGGCAGAGCGCCATGTTGACACCGCTCGCGTGGTACGAGTCGATATGGATGCAGCTTGGTGCACTCATCGTGTGTGTTGTGGCCTTCTCTGGCTATTTTGTCGCCGCGGCGGCGCGGCGGGTGCGCCATCGCGGCAGCCCACGGCAAGTTGCACCGTACGCGAGCCTCCTCGCTGCCACCGGTTTCATCGCAGTCGTCGGTTTCGTTGCCTATCTTGGCTATGTGCTAGCCACGTCCGCGATGGGCGTACGACCACTGATCGCCGGACGGGCGCCGGGCTGGCTCGTGTTGCAGCTACTCGCCTTTGTGGTGCTTGCAGCGACTATCTCGACAGGCGCAGCCTTGTGGCGCAACCGACATCAGGTGGCCACCGGTGAGCGTGCACGACTCGGTCTGCTGCTCGTCGGTGGGATGACGTTTATCGTGGCGGCGGCGTACTGGGGACTATTAGGGCCCTGACTCTGGGGACGTTAGACCGGCTACTTCGGAAACTCTCGGGTCGCGATTGGCGCAGTCGCATGGTCCGTGACATTTTTGTCGCCGACTGCTGTCGCTACAGGCAGCCACCCTTGGTTATCTAATCCCCTCGAGTCCAGTGATGAGCGCATCCCTCCTTTACAGAATTTCCTCGGGACTCCTTGTGCTGTTCGCGGTGGGCCACACAATCGGTTTCCGCCGAGTGGATCCGCACTGGAATGCGGACGGTGTCGTCAACGGAATGCGCAGCGTCAGTTTTCCCGTTCAGGGCTTCAATCGCTCGTACTGGGATTTCTTCAGCGGATTCGGGCTCTTTGTCACGGTATTTCTCCTCTTCGCGGCAATTCTCGCGTGGCAATTGGGCTCGATGTCACGGGAGCGTTTGTCGGCGATGCCTGTCGCCCGGTGGTCGTTTGCCATTTGCTTCGTGTTCATCGCAGCTCTTTCCTGGAAATACTTCTTTCCTGCACCGGGTGTGTTCTCCACTCTCGTAGCGCTTGGGCTCGTCGGAGCCGCACGGCTCGGCGGCTGACCAAGAGCGCGATTCGGCACGGCTCAAAGGGAATCAAATGAGATACGTTGCGATTGGTATTTGTTTCATACTTGGATGTCAGCCACCTGCAAAGACCGCGACTGCGTCGGCGACCAGTATGCATGCAGCGACGGTGTTTACCGATTCAGCTCTTTATCGAGCTCGATGCAAGGAGGCGGACTCACTGGTCAGCCTGACCGTGATTCCGCGGAAGTGCACACCGCGCGACCAGCGTTTGGAGATTCGTTAGTCTGTCATGCGGGTTGCTGCACTCTATGATATTCATGGAAACCTGCCCGCGCTCGAGGCTGTACTCCGAGACATTCGCCAAGCGCACGTAGACCATGTAATCGTTGGGGGCGATGTAGTTCTGGGCCCAATGCCGCGTGAGACACTCGCGTGTCTGCTGGACCTCGATATTCCAGTACAGTTTGTCAAAGGCAACTGCGACCGCGAGATCGTTGCGCAGATGACAGGCGCGGAAACTGTCGCCGTTCCGGAACAGGCTCGAGACGCCTTTCGCTGGGTAGCGCAGCAGCTCGATCCCGAGCACGAGCGTCTGTTGGCTAGCTGGCCCAAAACAATCGATGTAAAGGTTCGCGGGTTGGGCGAGGTGCAGTTCTGCCACGCCACGCCGCGAAATGACACTGAGATATTTACTTGTCTTACACCGGAAGACCGCCTCCTGCCAATCTTTGAAGGGCTGAACGTGCGTGTGGTCGTATGCGGTCATACCCACATGCAGTTCGACCGAACGGTCGCAAAGGTTCGAGTTGTGAATGCCGGCAGTGTGGGAATGCCGTTCGGGGAACCAGGCGCCTATTGGCTGTTGCTTGGACCTGATGTTCAGCTTCGGCACTCGCCCTACGATCTCACGAAAGCTGCTGATCGCATTCGCCACACGAAATATCCGCAAGCTGATGATTTTGCGGCGCGCAACGTCATGCAACCGCCCTCAGAGCAAGGAATGCTTGAAGTATTTAGCCGGACTGAATTGAAGTGAAATGGATTACGGTGGCTGCGCTCTGCGTCAGCGGGATCGCTGCACAATCCGCGCAGACGGCTTACCCAAGTGCGCAAGCCGAGACCAGTGTGCAGAACGACGAGGGCTTGCGGTTGGTGGTGGCAGAGGAAGACGCAGACCCTGCGCTTGCCATCGTGCTCCCCGGCCGCGCGGCGTCAGATCGAGCGATAAGAGTGTTGTTCCCCGAGCACGTTACTGCCCAGCACGGCAATCAAGTCTCTGACCACCTGTACCTGTTCGAGCCTGGGCCGCGCGGCCACCGACCTCTCTGGCGCCGCGTTGGACGCTCGCTCGAGTACCAACGCGATCTTCTCGGTGGTGTGCAGCTGCTGGCACGAGCCACCCTGGAAGACGACGGCGTACGTGTGCACTACGAGTTCACAAATAGCTCCCGCGTGGCGTACGACATGATCTACGCCGTCACTGATCCCCGGCTCACTTCAATATTCCACGATGTGCGTCTCGAGCGGACATACGTGCATCATGTCGATGGTTTTGAGCTGCTTGCGTCGGAGACGCCCAGCCGGCTCACGATGCCATTGGACCAATGGCTTCCCGCGCGCTATCTCGCGTCGGTCACCTGGCCTATTCCAGCACAGCGTGTCGAGCATCGCGGCGACGGGATCACCTACTATACAAAATCACGAGCGGCCGACGTGCCCTTCATCGCCACGCTCTCCAACGATCGCGCTTGGGTAGTTGCGAGTGTCTCTCGCGAAGCTGGTAACGTGTGGAGTAATCCAGAGCTGACGTGTCAGCACGTCGATCCCCAAGCGCCGCTCGCGCCGGGTCAGCGTGCTACACTCGAGATGAAGATCCTTGTCCTGCATGGTACGTTGAAGGACGCGTTCCAACGAGCGATGCAGCAACGCATGTCATTGCAGTAGCCGAGGCCGACCACGGAAGAAAAGTGACAATGATCACCGAAGGCAATAAGGCACCCAATTTCTCCCTCGAGGCAGACGACGACACTGTCGTGACGCTCGATTCCCTGGCGGGAAAGAACCTCGTCCTCTTCTTATATCCGAAGGACAACACATCCGGGTGAACGAAGGAAGCGTGCGATTTTCGCGACGCTTTTCCCCGGTTCGGGGAGTTTGATGCGGTAGTGATCGGAGTTAGCCCGGACAGTCTCGAGTCGCATCGCAAATTCAAAAAGAAGTACCAGCTACCGTATCGGCTCCTCTCAGATGAGGGTCACCGGCTCGCGGACGCATTAGGGATCTGGAAGGAGAAGTCCCTGTACGGGCGCAAGTATATGGGGGTGGAGCGCACGACTGTCATCATCGACCGGAAAGGACGTATCGCGCGAGTTTTTCCCGGAGTCAAGATTCCCGGGCACGTCCAGGAAGTGGAAAGAGCGGTGCGCGAGCTGGGGTGATTCTTGAGCTGAATTTCACGGAGCAGTGACTGGCACTGCCGTCTTCCTTCCATCGTCGATTCCAAGTCCGAGCGCCATCGTGCCGAACACGAGCACGGCGGACGTGAAGAGCGGTACAGTCTTCCCAAAATGGTCGTAGGAAAAGCCCGCCCAAAGCGGGATGATCACGCGCGACAATCCGCCGAACGTTTGCTGCACTCCCATGTACAGCCCGCGCTCCCTGCTCGAGATCACGCGTGACAACATCGAGGTTACGCAAGGAAACGTGAATGCGGTGCCGAGTGGGATCAGCGCGACCGCAATCGCCAGCATGAAATAGCCGCGCGCGAGAGGAAGCGTTGCCAGGCCCGTCGCGAGCAGAGCGAGTCCGATTCGCGACAGCTGCGCCTCGCCGTACCGATCGACCATCTTTCCC
>CATPBD010000229.1 GCA_955652265.1 uncultured Gemmatimonadaceae bacterium
ACGTCGCGGTGCGTCGCGCACAGCAGAATTGGGAGGACACCGCCGTCATTCCCGCGTACTCACGACTCGTGATAGATGAAGCTCATCACATCGAAGACGCGGCCGCGGCACACCTCGGCACTTCGGCGAGCAGACGGGGGCATCAGCAGCTGTTTTCCCGACTCGTTCGGGCCGGCCCCGGTACGCGGCCAAGTCGTGGACTGCTGCATTCGCTCGAAGCGAGACTCGTGGCAGCCCCTGATCTCCTGAATACCGCGAGCCTGGACATCATCCGCAAGACTCTGCTACCGAGCGTTGACGCGGCGCGCGAAAAGGCCGCGTTCCTCTTTGATCTTCTGCATACCTATCTGCAGTCGCACGGCGAATCGGTGCGACGGCTCACGGCGGATTTTGCGCGAGATCCGATCTGGAGCGCAGGACTCAATGCCGCGCTCACCGACCTGCTCGGCGAGATAACGATGCTCAAGTCCGGGCTCGAGATGCTGCGTACGCGCATGGAAGGGGCGAAGAAGCCCGACGAAGCGGTGCTGCCACTCATCGATGAGATGGCTGCGGTCGGACGACGCCTCGAAGGCGCTGCGGTCGCGCTTGAGGGGACGCTGCGACCACCAGCCGGAGAACCGATGGTGAGGTGGGTGGAGATGCGGGGGCGGGACGGGAACGTTGCGGTCATGTCGGTTCCGCTAGATCTCGCGCCCATCCTCCGGGAAGATCTCTTCAATAAAGTTGAGACGGCGATTCTGACCAGCGCGACTCTGACCAGCGATGCGCGATTCGATTTCCTGTCGCGCCGACTGGGGCTGGACTCGATGGGTGCCAACGTAGTGACGGAAATCTTCCCATCGCCGTTCGAGTATCCCACCCACGCCCTCTTCATGGTGCCGACGGATGCGCCGGCGCCGAACGTCGATCCCGTTGGGCACATGCAGGCGGTCGTGCGCAGCATCATCGATGTCACTAGCGCGGCGGACGGAGGCGTGTTCGTTCTCTTCACCAGCCACCGCGACGTACGAACGGCAGCGGCCGAGCTCCGCGCGCGTGGAGTCGAGCGCTCTCATCCTCTTTACGTGCATGGCGAAGATACGCGCGATAATCTCCTCGGAAAATTCCGCGATTCAGGGCGCGCAGTGCTTCTCGGTACCGCTTCGTTCTGGGAGGGCGTGGACGTTCCGGGCCGTGCGCTTCAGGGGTTGATCATTGCCAAGCTACCGTTTCGCGTACCTACCGAGCCGGTGACGGCCGCGCACTGTGAGGCGATCGTCGAGCGCGGCGGCGACGCGTTTGCCGAATACATGGTGCCCCACGCTGCGCTTAGGTTGAAGCAGGGATTCGGAAGGCTGATCCGCACCGCGACCGACCGCGGTGTTATCGTGTTGGTTGACCCTCGAGCGGTCAGCAAGAGATACGGCAGAACGCTCCTCCGAGATCTGCCGCCTGCACGGCGGGTGTTTGGACCGTGGAAAACCATCGTCAAGCAACTTCCGGACTTCTACGCGTGACCAACTGAGATGCCCGCCAGCAAATACCGCCCCGGAAAAATCGTCTGCGTCGGCCGCAACTACCGCGAGCACGCAAAGGAGCTGGGCAACGAAGTCCCAAAGGAGCCATTGCTTTTTCTGAAGCCTCCGTCAAGCGTCGTGTGGGAGAGTGACGCGATCCGGCTGCCCCGCGCATCCTCGAAGGTCGAGCACGAAGGGGAGATTGGAGTCGTGGTAGGGAAGAGGCTGACCTGGGTGTCTGAAGGAGATGCGGCGCGCGGAATCAGAGGGATAATCGCGGTGAACGATGTGACCGCGCGCGACCTCCAGAAGACGGACGGACAATGGACTAGAGCGAAGGGTTTTGATACCTTTTGTCCTCTGGGAGAGGAGTCATCAAAACTTCCGGATCTGGACAGCCTGAGCGTCATCACGCGAGTGAACGGCGTCGAGCGCCAGCGAGGAAAAAGCACCGAGATGGTCTTCTCGATCCCGTCCCTCCTCGCTTACATCTCACGCATCATGACATTGGAGCCCGGAGACCTCGTCGCAACTGGAACGCCTTCGGGAGTGGGACCACTCGCCCCCGGAGATGTGGTTGAAGTCGAGATTCCGGGCGTGAGCCGCGTGACTAACCCCGTACAAGAGAGCCGATAGTGCCACCCTACACCGATCGACTGCTCAGCCTCCCTGAGTATCCGCTCGCAAAGATTCCCGAACAGAAGCGCGAGCTCATCGCCCGCGGCGTCGACGTCATCGACCTCGGAGCCGGCGATGCTGACCTGTCGCCACCACCGAGTGTGGTCGAGCGAATCTCCGAGGCCGTGCGTATTCCTACCATGAGCCGCTACGGATTCGCACTTGGCCTCGTCGAGTATCGTGAGGCGATCGCGCGCTTCATGAAACGGAGATTCGGCCAGGATTTCCATCCGATCAAGGAGATCGTCCCTCTCATTGGGTCGAAGGAGGGAATTTCGCACCTCGCTTTCGCGTATCTCGCGAAGGGTGATTACTCGATCGTTCCGGAGCCGGGCTACAACTCGTATCTGGGCGGCACTCTGCTCGCCGATGCAACTCCTTACAAGTATCAGCTCCGTCCCGAAAACGGATTCCTCGTCGATCTCGACAAGGTTCCCGCTGAGGTGCTCAAGAAAACAAAGGTCCTTTACCTCAACTATCCAAACAATCCCACCTCGGCGATCGCTCCCACGGAGTATCTCGAGGAAATGGTTCGCCGCTGCAAGGAACTAGATATCCTGCTGGTGTATGACAACGCCTACTCCGAGCTCGCCTACGACGGGTACGTGCCTGCGAGCATCTTCGAGATCAAGGGCGCGCGCGATGTCGCGATCGAGTTCCACTCGATGTCGAAGACGTACAACATGACTGGCTGGCGCTGTGGCTGGGCATGCGGGAAGCAGGAGTTCGTTGGCGCGGTAGCGAAGGTGAAGTCGTTCATCGACACAGGAACCTTTATGGCAGTCCAGGCAGCCGCGGCGACCGCGCTCGATAAATGCGCTGATTGGATTCCGGCGAACGTGGCGGAGTTCAAGCGGCGCCGAGACGCCGCTGTCGATGCATTCTGCGAAGCTGGATTTCCGTGCACGAGACCCAAGGCGACGATGTATCTCTGGTGTCCGCTCCCGAAAAACATCCCCAGCGC
>CATPBD010000230.1 GCA_955652265.1 uncultured Gemmatimonadaceae bacterium
CTCCCACAGCACCCAGCCGTCGTAACCCGAGACCTAGACACCGCGCTTCTGCTCCTCGATCTCGTGCGCCCCGTACTTCGGATTGCCAATGCTGAACGCTTGCAGCCACGGGCGCACGTGCTCGCCCTTGATGCCGAGTTTCTCGTCGCGCTCTCGTGCCCGCGAGATGGCGATGTGGACCACATCGTATGGATCGGCATTCGGGTGGTCGAGCTGGAAGGAGCCGTGAGGGTAGTGCGACGGATACACCATCGGCAGCACGACATCCACCGACTTTGAGATCGGCTCCCACTTCTGCCCGACTTCGAGCGTGCCGCCCACTGTCGTGACGAGGCCGAAGATGTCGGCGGTTGTGCGCACGCCGAGCTTCGCGAAACGCTCGCGAGCGGCATTTAGGAATTCAGCCAGCACCTGTGGCTTGGTCCGTCCATTCTGTTCCGGGAAAACCTGTGGCGGCAAGCTCTTGTACGGCTCGGGGAACCGGATGTAATCGAACTGGATCTCGGCGAACCCCATGTTGATCGCTTCTTCAGCGACGCGGAAATTGTACTCCCAGATCGCGTTCGCGTACGGGTTCACCCACGTCTGTCCTTTCTTGTCGTGCCACGGCGACCCGTCCGCTTTTCTGATGGTATGGTCGGGATTGTTGCGCGCGGTGACCGAGTCCTTGAACACGACGATTCGGGCAATTGGCAGAATGCCGTGCGCCCGGATCGTGTCGACGAGAGCGCCGAGGTGGGCCGCCTTCGACTGCCTCCCGGCATTCCGTTTCAAGAGAGGATCGGCCGGGTTGAAGTTCAAGCCGAACTCGTCCTTCACGTCGATCACGAACGAGTTGATCTCGGTCGACTCCGAAAAATAAAAAAAAATATTCATGCGCCGCGGGTTGGCAGCGAACCGAAAGACGTACAGACCGCGCGCGGGAAGGGTGCCTTTAATGAGCGAGTCGAGCACCGGTGGCGTCGGGTGCGACGGCTTGGGCAGGGGCGGGGGCGCAACGATAACAGTGTCAGTGTCGGCGCGCGCGACGGGCACGCCTCTGACGGCGACTGTCTTTGCGGATGCGTCGTACGCGTCGTAGCAGGCTAGCGCTGCTGCCGCCGCGATCGCGAGGGTAGTGAGCTTCTTCGGGGACATTCTATTGTAAGGAGGACGAGACGCTGGAATCTAACAGCCCCAGAGAGAAACGCTGCACCTGAATCCGATATATTTCGCTGCGATGCGATACCCCCAACTGCTCTTTCTGGTCCTCTTCGCCGGCTGCACGCTGCCGCCGCCGCCACCGCCCAACGCGGAATTTCTGGTATCCGCCGGAGATCAGACCTTCTGGGTGCGAAGCGACAACTCGGGACTCCGCATCCGAGGCTCGCCGCTCATTCTGGCGCGCACGGGCGGACGGTACTATGAGATCTTCGTCAGTGAGATCGACCGGTCATTTCCGAGAGCCCTGTTCAGCGGCGAGCGCGTGTTCCGGCGCGAGCTCGCGACAGGCGACTCGGCGATCATCTACGACGACACGGCGGTCGTTCGGCTGTCGGCCGCGTACCACCAGAAGCATCCGCGCGCCCAGCTCCTGGGGCCCGACGAAGATCCCTACGATGACATCGAGATCGCCGCGGTCGGAGAGACGGACATCCTCAACGTCCTCGGTCCTTACGTTGCTCTCGAGCACCGTCTGTCGATCGAGCACTCCGACGAGCACGGTCAGGATGACACGACGCGCACGGTGGTCGACCTGCGAAATGGCAAGGCCGTCGCCTTCGATCACATGCTGCGCGACACGACGGTCCAGGAAGCCGCGGGAGAAGGCGGCCTGGTGAACCGGAGGTGGCGGCACGACGGCTACGACGTCGTCTCGCACTACGATTCCACGCACAAGGCGAACACCCTCGCCTTGCGAGATCATCGCGGACGGGAATGGAGACTGGGCCTGATCGGATCGACCTACGTGCAGATCTTCTGGCTCGACAGGCCGAGGGTGGATTCCCAGACCAGGCACGCGCTGTCGCGGGCGTTCAACGATGCCACCGCCTACGGAGAGCATATTCAACAGGTGTCGCGCAAGCCGCAGGCGAAGTCCATGAAACGAGCCTTACCCGGAAGGCAGACGTGAGTCGCTCGAGATCAACGCGGGGCGCGGAGAACACGAGGCCCTCCAAAGGCATTGGCCCTGCGGGGCCTTCGGAGCAGTCGGCGGACTCTGCTTCGCGCGGTGCGCCACGCCCGGTGCGCGAGACGCAGCACGAGACCGCGCAGCTGATGATGCCGCAGCACGCAAATGTGCTCGGTCACGTGTTCGGTGGTGTCGTGCTCTCGATGATGGATACGACCGCGGCAGTTTCGGCGATCAGGCACGCCCGGCTAGCGTGCGTGACTGTGTCAGTCGATCGCGTCGATTTCCGGGAGCCGATTCACGTCGGCGATCTCGTCATCATGAAGTCGAGCGTGAATTACGTGGGCAGAACATCGATGGAGATTGGAGTGCGCGTCGAGACGGAGAATCTCCTGACTGGTGTGAGGCGTCACACCAATTCGTGCTATCTCACGTTCGTCGCTGTCGATCGAAATGGAAAGCCGGTACCAGTGCCGCCGCTCAAGCCGGAGACGCCGGACGAGATTCGTCGATACAAAGCCGCGCGGGAGAGACGCGCGAGCAGGCTCCAGGAGCGGATCTCGGAAAGGGCTCGGCTCGAGCCGTAGCGAATTCGGTTGCGCTTTACGAGGCGCGATCGATCAGTGGGCGTGGATTCGAGACGAGCATCGAGCGGCGAAAGAGCAGGCGCAGCTTTTCGTCCGTGAGTGACTGCATGACTTTCTCCGGCGCCACGCGCGAAGTAACGCTTCGAGACTCCGGTCCGGTCCAGATGTCCCAGGCGTAGCGATCGAGACGCGCGGTTTTGCCGCCCGGATGGTGGAACACGATCATTGCGTTGCTCGCGCCGGGGACCTGCACCTCGACGCCCCAGTTGGTGCCGTCGGGTCCGCGAAACGGTCTCATCTGTCTTGCCATGGTTTCCTTATCGAGGTGTCAGCGCCAGAGGGTGCAGACGCTGCCGGCCGACGAATCCCGCGTCGACCTCGTGCCAATATAAAACGCCGGGCTCGCCCAGTTTCCAGCAGTAGAAGACTTCGCGCCCATCGATCTGTCCGCGGAAATCAACGAGACCGGTTCCCATCCCTTTGCAGATGACGCCCAGGTCGTTGAGCTCGGCAATATAGCCTTCGATGTCCGTGGCGAGGCGCTGCGCTTCCATCTGAAAGAGCTCCGCGATCGCGTCGGGATGCTCGGGGCTGGAGCCGACTGTCGCCAGCTCGAACTCGCGGACTTTGTCCTCCCAGAGCTTATGTTCGCGGACGAGATCTTCTACGATCTTGCTCACCAGAGGTAGAGTGCGATTCGCTTCCTCTACCGTGAAGATCTTTTCCATGGCTCTTACTCTGCGCGATTGTTGGGCCGCGGGTCAAGTGCATCTGAGATTTTCTCGCCTGGTAGTCGGAGGGGATCCACCTTCGGCGACGACGGGCCCTGGTCGGAGCAAAACTACGCGCCTTCGCGCTCCGCGCTCCGGCGCCTGTCTCCTCGGGCGGGCCCTTGGACGTCGCCTGCGGAGGACCCCCTCCGACTACCCGTCAGACATCGCAGCAGCTATTGGTCCGCGAGACCTAGCCACTCAGCGCGCGAGTCGGCATGTCCCGATCTTCACGTTTGAGAAGAGTGCGCACACACTGCTGGGTGCGATCGAGATTTTGCCGCGCGCGCACCGCGTCGTTGCTTCGGGTTAGATCTCGGGGGGAGGGAGGTGAGCTAGTCGCCGAAGAGGACACCCCACCGACCGACCGCGCGACAATCCTAAAGCGCGACGCAGTAAGAGTGCGTCAAAACCGAGATGAGCCCGCGTTACTGCTGCGCGCTCGTCTCGAACGGGATATCGATCTCCATGCCGTCTCGCGCGATGACCGTGGCTGGAAAAACCTCGCGCGCCTCACGCTCGAGCTCGGACGTGTCCCGCGAGTAGCGCGCAGACAAGTGTGTCAGCACGAGCTTCTTCACACCGGCCTTGGCCGCGACCTCGGCAGCTTCGCGTGCGGTGGAGTGTCCGGTCTCGAGCGCGCGCGGCGCTTCTTCTTCGGCAAACGTCGCTTCGTGAACGAGAACGTCCGCGCCAGTCGCGGCAGCGATCGTTCCTTCCGACGGCCGCGAATCGCCGGTGAGGACCACACGACGCCCCGGTCTCGTCGGTCCGACGAGCTCGGACGGCTCGATCGTTCTACCATCCGGAAGCTTTACGGTTTCGCCCTTGTGGATCTTTCCCCACAACGGGCCTTCCGGAATGCCGAGCACGCGCGCCTTCTCGGGATTGAATCTGCCAAGTCTCGTCTCCTCGGCGATGTGATATCCGATCGCGGTCCTGTCGCCGTGCTCGACTGGAAACGGGATCACCGAATATCCATTTCTCTTGAGGGGAGCTTCAGACGTGAGCTCGACTACCTTGATCTCGAAGGGCTGCTTCTCGCTTCCGAGTGTGATGGCTCGCCACAGCATTTTCTCGGAGCCGGGCGGGCCGTAGAGAGTCATCGGCTCGGTACGGCCTTGAAGAGCCAGCGTGCGCAGCAATCCGGTGACTCCCAACATGTGGTCCGCGTGCATGTGTGTGAAGAAAATGTCGGACAGCGCGAAGGTGATCCCGTAGCGCATCATCTGCCGCTGCGTGCCTTCGCCGCAGTCGAACATGAGCGTCTCGCCTTCGCGGATGAGTGCGACCGAGGAGACGTTGCGCTCAACGGTTGGGCGTGACGCGGACGTGCCGAGGAAGTGAAGCGAGAGCGACATGGGGGCGAAATATATCCTGACCCGAAACCACAACTGTGGAACTGCAACCGACAGGGGCGCTGCTACCGGGGGCGACTAGAAACTGAGCGCCGCTACCCGCTACCCGCTGCCCGCTGATAGCTGAAGACGCTGCCCGCTGCCTACGCCGGGACAGATCGCGGAGGCGTAAGCGGAGTAAAATCCGTTGCCTGTGCCATAGACGCGAGGAGATTTGTCACGACGCAGTGAAGCTTTCGGCGAATAGCTAGCAGCGGGTAGCGGGGAGCAGCGCCGTTCTCAGATGTGGTTTAATAGATAGATGTTACTATTCCGTCAGCTAGTTCGTCCTATCCATGTTGCCCGCCCGGTATCTTACGGCTGGGCATAGAGTTACAGGCCTGAGACGTCGTTTGGGTCTTGACTTCAGGCGCGGAACCGCTACCTTAAGTAAAGAGCGGCCCCGCGTTGTTCCGCGGGGCTTTTGCTTTGATCCGGTGCGACGGGTCAGCCCGACTGGTTCGAGGACAGTCCGTCGCGTCCATCGCGGGGCTGTAGCTCAGCTGGGAGAGCGCTGCAATCGCACTGCAGAGGTCAGGGGTTCGATCCCACTCAGCTCCACTCGTAGTTCGCAAGTTTTTGAAAATTGATTAGCTGCCCGCCGCCGCTCGGTAGGACGTAGAGTTCCAATGACGGCGCGCGTGGCACGATTGGGCGGGAGACCGCCAAATAAATTCGC
>CATPBD010000231.1 GCA_955652265.1 uncultured Gemmatimonadaceae bacterium
GTCGAGCCGTCTTACGATGGTCGTTGCCTGGGTGGCGAACTGCGGCTGATTGACCGCAATGATCTTGAGCCAAGTGAGCAGCCGTCCAATGTCGGTGATCGACCAACCGTATCCGCGTGACGAGATTCGCTGGTTGCGATCGACCATCTTCCCCGTTTTCGAGTCGTAGGACTTGTTGAAAGCCGCGCGGTCGAACAGATCCATCGTCGACAGCGTCGCGAGTGCGCGCTGGATTCGTTGATTGTAGACGGGATCGGTGATGAGACCGAGCTCGTGCGCCGAGTGAGTCGCGCCCAGCCCGCTGGCGACGTCCCAGAGCGTGACATACTGATAGGTGTCGTGCGCGCGACAGAGACCTGTCGAGGGCTGATAGTTGCGGTCGACGAAAGCCCAGGCCGTCCGCGCTGCGTTGAGGAAGAGCTGTCGCTCGTCCACGACGTTGGCGCCGGCAGCTGGTGTCGTCAGCGGCGTCGCAACCGGCGGTGGCGTCGGCTTGGGGCGGGTGGATTTCCTTTTCGTCCGCGACTGGGCCTCGATGTTCGCGGCGCAGACCGTCAGAACGGCGACCGTTGCTATCGAACAAAGTCGTCGGTTCAAGCGCATTTGTTTAGCTGCGGGTTTGGGGGGATGCGATTGGGGCAGTTTTGTGCAGGAACTCTGCCGCCTCCCTAGGTCATTGCAGGACTTGGGTTTCCGAGTCAAATGCCAGGCGTCTATACGGGCGTCACGGGGTGATTTAGGCGTCAGAGGGGTACGAATCTGGCATACCCAACGCTGACTCATGGGCAGCAGAGCTCCGCCCGGAATGACGAGAAGTTTTCGCGGGCGTGCTTGACCATTGATGAGTGGAAAGACCTACAACTGAGAGACAACAATGAGATTGAACAGACATCGGAATACAGTTCTCGCGCTTGCGGCGTTCGCGGGGCTGACGGCGATCGGACGGACGGCGGATGCCCAGATGCCTCAGATGCCTCCGCTACACCCTTCCTTTTACGGATCCGCGGAAGCTGATACCCGCAACACCCAGTTTTATCTCCTTGGCATGTACGTCGGGATGGGTGGGCTCGGCTGGTCGCCGTACTTCAACATCAACGGGTACGTCGATGACTACCCGGTCGGTGGAGTAAGGCGGACGCTGAGCGCGATTTCGCCCTCGGTCGGAATGGCGTATGCCGGCCGCACAGGCGGCGTATCCGTCGGCGTGGGGTACGCCTGGGTTCACAATGCCGCCAATACAGCGCCGGGAGCGGAAGGCGGTAGCAGCAATGGCGTAACGGCAAGCTTTGGAGCGTACCACAACGGAACTGGAAACCGCCCGCTTCACACGCAGTTCCTCTCCAACTACAACTTCGGCAGCAAGTACCTGTGGGCTCGCGGCCGGGCGTCGGTCCCGTTTGGATACTCATTGGCGCATCCGGCTCGGATCGGCTTGGAGGTCGTTGGACAGGGTGGTGGAAAAAACAATGTCACGAGCAACGCGTTCGAGATTGGCCCAACGCTCGAGTACTCCTGGACTCCACAATTCCGAACGACTGGCGTTATCGGTTACAAGAATGTCGGTGGAAGCTTCTTCGGGGCCACAGCGCCCAGGGAGTCTGCAGCCTACTTCAAGCTCGAGTTCTCGTACTCTCCGTGAGCCAAGAATCGACATGAAGACCAAAAACCCCCGGGAAGTTTCGGGGGTTTTTTGTTTGATCACTTCGCAGGACGATGCACGACGAGGGTTTTCAAGTGAGCCTTCACCTGCGGCCACTCTTCGTCCAGGATGCTGTAATAGACGCTGTCCCGATAGCGTCCGGTCCAGGTGAGTGTGTGCTTGCGAAGAATGCCCTCCTTTTTGGCGCCAATCCGCAGTATCGCGTTTCGCGACTGGCTATTCAGCACGTCGGTCTTGAGCTCGACTCGGACGCATCCCAGTCGCTCGAAGGCGTGGGTCAGCATCAGATATTTCGCTTCGGTGTTCGTCACGGTCCGTTGCCAGGCCGGCGCCAGCCAGGTCCAACCGATCTCGATGCGGTGATTGGCGCGGTCGTAGTTTCCAAAGCGCGTGCTGCCGGCGACTCTGCCCGACGACCGCTCTACTGTGACGAAGGGAAGCGCGGTGCCCTCACGCTGCAGCTGCAGCGCAACGTCCATGTAGCTCTGCATTTCTTCGGGCGTGCGAATCGGAGCAATGGCGCGCCGCCAGATCTCCGGATCGAGTCCGATTGCCGTGAGTCCGGCGTGATGCTCCAGGGTCATTGGCTCGAGCCGAACGAAAGAACCTTCGAGCGTTACGGGTTCGAGCGGAGGTGCGGCCAAGCTCACTCAGCTAGTCTTGGGTGCAGGCGGGGTGAGCGGGACCACCGGATGCTTGAGGTGAAAGTCTGTTGCGTCCTGATACGCGCGCGCGACTGCCAGCAGCTTCGCCTCTTCGAACAGGGCGCCGAGGAACGTGAGGGATACGGGAGTGCCATCGTCTCTGAAGCCGTTCGGAAGAATCACGGCTGGATGGCCGGTGAGGTTTGTCGCCACGAGCTGTGAGAGATTTGCCGCGCCGGTCGGAGTGACAATGACGTCGACTGTGTTCATCAGCTCATCCCACTTCTGGATCGCGATAGAGCGCACGCGATTGGCGTTCACGTAATCGACCGCGGGAATGAAGCGCGAAGTCCTGAATGAGTTCGGCCAGTCGAACTTGCCTTGCTGCACGAGCAGCTTGTCGCGCTCGGAGCGGGTCAGCTCGTCGAACGAGGCCGCGGCTTCGGCGCTGAGGATGATGCGCATCGCATCGTAGGGAAGGTCGGGCAGATCGACCGGGATCAGATCGACGCGAAGTTTCCGGAAGACCTCCAACGCCGCGTCGTCGAATTGCTTTGTAGCGTGGACCGTCCGCTTCGAATCGTTCGGATCCGTGACTGGCAGATCGAAGGCCGACTTGACGTAGCCGACTCGCAGCTTGCGCGGGGACAGATGCGCATTCCAGTGATAGGCCGCGGGGATGACACTGTTGTCCTGTCCGTCGGGTCCCTGGATCGCGTCGAGCACTATGGCGCAGTCCTCGACGCTCCGGCAAATCGGACCGAGCTTGTCCATTGTCCACGACAGCGCCATCGCGCCGGTGCGAGGCACTCGGCCGAAGGTGGGACGCAATCCGGTTGTGCCGCAGCGCGTCGAGGGAGACGAGATCGATCCGAGCGTTTCGCTTCCAATCGCAAATCCCACCAAGCCGGCCGCGGTTGCGGATGCGGGACCGGCGGATGATCCGCTCGAACCCTGGTCGACCTTCCACGGGTTTTTCGTCATTGCGTCAAACCAGATATCCCCCTGCGCGAGCTCGCCGAGCGTCAGCTTGGCGATGAGCACGGCGCCGGCGGCATCGAGCCGCTGCACGACGGTGGCATCGGTGTCGATTACCTGGTCCTTGTACGGACCGGCGCCCCAGGTGGTCTTGTAGCCGCGCACTGCGAGAAGGTCCTTCGCGCCCCACGGAATGCCGTGAAGCGGGCCGCGATATTTTCCGCGCCTGATTGCCGCGTCCGCTGCGTGAGCCTGATCGAATGCGCGGTCTTCCGTAAACGTGATGACGCAGCGCAGCACGGGATCGTACCGCTTGAGTCGTGCGAGATACATCTGCGTGAGCTCGAGCGACGTAACCCGCCTGCGCCGCACCAGCTCCGACAACTCCGTCACGGGAAGAAACGCGAGATCCTCGGGATCGGCGCTGAGCGGCCGCGGGTGGACCCGACTCCGTACCATCGGTCTCGGCTTTTCGACCGGCATCTTCTTTCCCGGCGGCAGCGGGTCGAATACGATCGCTGGACTGACCGAATTTTGCAGCGAGACCTTGTGCAGGGCTTCGATCCTTTGTTCCTGCTGCTTCAGTCCGTCCAGCATGAGCTCGCGCTCGGCCGGATCGAAGCGCACCCCCGCGACTTCTTCAGCGCTCGCGATTGTCTCGACGGTGATGTCCGCGCCCGCCGCCAGCTTCGCCCACAGCACGCCGGGAAAGAGCGTGGACGTCAGTCCTGCTCCGGCGAAGTAACCCATGAAGGAACGGCGGTCGAACGTCGTGCTCGGCATCTATAGCTCCTCTTTGGGGACAGAATGTAGCAACTGCAACAGAACAGGCGAGAGCTGTCAGTGGCGTAGATGTCAGTGATCAGTTCACGACGCCCAGACTTCCCTCAGTAGTCTTACGGCACAGGCTTTTGCCTGTACCCTGAAGCGCGCGAAGGAAAGTCCGGGCGTAGTGAACTAACAAACTGAAATCTTAGCCACTGGCAGCTCTAGCCTGTTCTGTTGCAGTTGAACCTTAGGCCGCGAGCAGGCAGCCTAGAGTTAGACTTGCGACTTGCTGAACGCCGGCTCGCCGTCGAACTCCTGAAGCTTTTCGACGTGCATCCAGCGGTACTGGTCGCTGATGGTGCCGAGGAGAGAGAGGACGTCGGCGTCGCCGAGAGCGGCGGCGCTATCGCGCAAAACGAATCTGCAGCGGAAATGATCGACGAGCGACACGCGCCGGTTGTTCGATGGGAAAACCATCGCGCCTCTATTGGTGATCATCTCGAGGCGTATCGGCGACGGCTTGGTCAGCTTTTCCAGACTCGCCGCCAGTTTCTTGGGATCGAGCTCCGACTCGATGTAGACATCGACCCCGGTGACACGGCGGCTTGACGCCGGCACGACGTTGACGCCCAGCACTGCGGGCGGCAGATCTACCTTCCTGTAGTCCCGAGTCGGACTGACCTTGGAACGCTTGCCAAGGTTTGAGATCACTGCCTGAGTGAACTCGGTCGTGGACGCCGGGTTTTGCACTCCAATCATGTCGCTGGTGCGCACTCCGCTCTCCAGAGTCACCAGAACTGCCTGCTCGACATCGTTGGCCGCTTTGCCTTCGCCGATGTGACGCAGCATCATCGCCCCGCTCAGGATCAGAGCCGTCGGATTCGCCTTGTTCTTACCCGCGATGTCGGGCGCGGAGCCGTGCACCGCCTCGAAGATGGAGACGTCGTTGCCGATGTTGGCGGACGGTGCGAAGCCCAGCCCTCCCGTGAGTCCCGACGTGAGGTCGCTGAGGATGTCGCCATTCATGTTCGTCGTGACGATCACATCGAACTGCTCGGGACGCATCGCGAGCTGGTGCGCGCAGTTGTCGATGAGGATGTGCTTCGACTCTATCGACGGATATTGGGGAGCGAATTCCTCGAAAGTGTGTTGCAGCAGTCCTTCCGTGAGCTTCATGATGTTGGACTTCGTCGCGCAGTGTACGCGCTTGCGTCCCTCGGCGATCGCGAATGCAAACGCGAGCTTCACGATCTTCTCGCACCCTTCGCGCGAAATCAGCTTGAGGCCTTCCGCCACGCCCGGCGTCTGCATGTACTCGATTCCGGCGTAAAGGTCCTCGATGTTTTCGCGTACGATGACGATGTCGAGTTTGCGGCCCGTGAATGCGGTCTGGACGCCGGGCAGCTCCCGAACCGGGCGGATATTGCCGTACGTCTCGAATAGAGTTCTGAGAGTGACGTTAGCGCTTCTATTGCCGTAGCCGATCGGGGTCGCGAGCGGTCCCTTGAGCACTACGCGCGTACGCTCTATCGAGTCGATCGTCTCTTTCGGGATTCCGGTGACGATGCCCTTCTGAAATGCGCGCGCGCCGGCCTCACACTTCTCGAATTCGACTGGGGCGCCCGTCGCTTTTATGATCGCCAGTGCGGCGTCGACGACTTCAGGCCCAATGCCGTCGCCGGGAAGAAC
>CATPBD010000232.1 GCA_955652265.1 uncultured Gemmatimonadaceae bacterium
CCGCGAATCTGCCGCCCGGCTTCAACACCCGGAAGGCTTCGGCAAGGACCTTCCTCTTGTCGCCCGAAAGATTGATGACGCAGTTCGAAATAATCACATCTACAGAGCTATCGGGGAGTGGAATTCTCTCGATCTCTCCCTTGAGAAACTCCACGTTCTGGGCGCCAGACCGACGCTTGTTCTCGTTCGCCAGGGCCAGCATTTCATCGGTCATGTCGAGGCCATAGGCTTTGCCGCTCGATCCCACCCGTTTTGCCGAAAGGAGGACATCGATACCGCCGCCTGACCCCAGATCGAGCACGGTCTCACCGGGGTTGAGCTCTGCTAAAGCGGTCGGATTCCCGCATCCCAGCGATGCGAGGACGGCTTCCGCGGGTAGGCCGGCCTTCTGATTCTCGTCATACAAATCGGAGGTGATTGGGTCCCACGATTCGGTGGTCGCGCCACAGCACGCACTCGACCCACAGCAGCTCCCGGCTGTCGAACCCTGAGCGACTCGGCTAGCCGCCTGCCCGTACTTTTCCTTCACCGTTGATCGGAGGTCGGGGCTACTGGCGAGTATTGGATCAGCGGTCATGCTTCTCTCCTAACAAGTTTCGTTGATATGTTGCAGAAAAAAAAGAGACTTCTACGCGCAACAGTCTTTGGCACTACGAAGCGCCCGCGGTTTGAGTGACGAGACAATGGCGTTCATCTCCTCGAATGGCTCCCGATCGAGCTCGTAATAAACCCACCGTCCCTGTTTCCTGTCGCGCACGATCCCGGCGTCCTTGAGGACGCGAAGATGGAACGACAATCGGGACTGCGCCGCGTCGAGCTGGTCCGTCAACTCGCACACACAGCACTCGCCCTTCGCGAGCTTGCGAACGATCTCCAGACGGGTTTCGTCGGAGAGCGCGTGAAATAGCTCCACTGCGCGGTCAGTCTCAGTTGGCTTGGGTGCGGCTGTCATAGTTTCAACATATCAAGAAATATTGTTATGTCAAGCGAAGGCCTATAAGTGCCGCATCGAACGCCCCTTCGAGACCACGACCCGTCGCCAAATCTCTCCTCCGACACACAATCGTGGAAAACGGCTGTGTAAGTAAGTGACTACTTGCATTCCTGGGAAGCCATTTATATTTTCCGGCCCATGCACAACAGACAAGAAATACTCGATGCTGCCGCCCAGGTGTTCGCGCAGCACGGTTTCCGCGGCTCCACCACGCGGCGCATAGCCGATGCGGCCGGCGTCAACGAGATCACCATCTTCCGCCAGTTCGGGTCCAAGGAAGCGCTGCTCCGGGAAGCGATGAAGCACATGACGCAATCGGTTGGCCTCGCCCTGCTACCCGACGTTCCTTCCGACCCCGAGCGCGAGCTGACCCTCTGGAGCGAGTCATTCATTCAGCATTTGAGACTTCGGAGCTCCATCATCCGTAAGACAATGAGCGAGATGGAAGAGCGACCCGAATTGTCTGAGTGCGCCAGCTACGTCCCGAGACAGGCCTCGGCCGATCTCTGTCACTACCTCACCGCATTAAAGCGGCAGGGTCGGGCAGCGGAAAAGTTCGAGCCCAAGACTGCTGCTGCAATGCTCATGGGGGCGATCTTCGCCGACGCAATGGGACGCGAGATGATGCCGGATGTCTATCCGCAGCCCCAGGAGAAGGCAGCACAGATGTACACGCGATTGTTATTGCGCGCGCTTGGTGTCGAAATAGTCTCCCGCCGAACGACGAGTAAGCAGACGAAACGGACGAAACAACTTTCAGCCTGAACAGTGTCTTCCAGAAAATCTCAACGCCGCGCTCCAATCGCCGGCAGATTAATAACGATCCTGACCATCGCGGCCGCCATCGCGCCTGTGACCCTGCGCGCGCAGGTGGTCGGGATTTCCGGCCAGACGACTCGCGCCATCACGCTCGAGGAAGCGGTACGTACCGCCGAATTGCAGAGCGAGGCGATACGCATCGCGCGCGCCGGGGTGCAACGCGCCGAGGGGCAGCAGTATCAGGCTCGGAGCCAGCGCTTTCCGCAGATCAACGGCTCGGCGAGCTACACCCGCACGCTGGCTTCGCAGTTCTCGAGCGTCGGCGGTGCCCCTGCTGTCGACACGACTAAGCCCAAGCCACCGCCAGCACCGTGCGACCAGTACCTTCTCGGCCCGACCGCAACGACAGACCAGCGGCTGGCAGGACTCGAGGACGCATCCCGCTGCGCCCTGGGATCGAACCCGTTCTCGTCGTTCGGCAGCCTCGGCTTCGGCGCCAAGAATCAGTACACCCTCTGACTTTCCTTTACGCAGAACTTGTTTGCGGGCGGGCGGATCCAGGCTCAGAACGCGGTCGCCAACGCGGGACGCAGTTCGGCTGAAATCGAGCTCGCGGCCCAGCGGGCTCAGCTTCGTCTCGACGTGACGCAGTCGTATTTCGACGCTGCGCTTGCCGATCGCCTGGTAGCGCTCGCGGAGTCTTCGGCGGTGCAAACCGACAACGTGCTCAAGCAGACTCAGGTCGCGCGAAACGTTGGTAACGTGTCGGAGTTCGACCTGCTGCGCGCGCAGGTAGCCGCCGCGAATCAGCGCCCGATCGTGATTCAACGGCAAAGCGACCGCGAGGTTGACTACCTCAGGCTCAAGCAGCTGCTCAACGTCCCGCTCGATGCTCCGTTGCAGCTCACGACTGCGGTCGACGACGCTGCGGCAATAAACTCTGCACTCGAGGCGGCAGGAATGACCGGCGATACATCCGCGACCGACAGAGCCACTGTTCGTGAAGCTGCAGCAGCGATCGACGCCCAGCGGGGTCTTCTCAAGATCTCGAAGGCACAGCGCTTCCCGACGCTTTCACTTACATCACAGTACGGCAAGGTCGCGTTCCCACTGACCAACTTTCCTCAATCGGGAGAGTTCCGGACGAACTGGACCATTGGCCTCGCGTCGCAGGTCCCGCTTTTTACCGGCGGTCGGATCAAGGGCGAGCAAATGGTGGCCGAAGCGAACGTTCGCGAGGCTCAGGCTCGATACGATCAGCTCCGCGAGTTCGCGGCGCTCGATTCGCGCGTCACTCTCAACAATCTCTTCCAGGCACGGTCAGCGTGGCTGGCGAGTCTTGGTACCGCCGAGCAGGCGAGCAGGGCGTATTCGATCGCCGAGGTGCGGTATAAGGAAGGAATCTCGACGCAGCTCGAGCTCAGCGATGCTCGCATTCTGCGCGAGCAGGCGGTCGCCAATCGCGCGCTCGCCGCGAGGAATCTCCAAGTGGCGCGGGTGAAACTGGCGCTCCTTCCTGATCTCCCGCTTCAGTCCACGGCGGGGGGGACGCAAGCGCAGACTCAGACGGCAACGACCCAGCAACAGCAATCGCAGCAAGGCAGTCAGCCGACCCAGGCCGCGCAACAGCAGGCGGTGGGGCAGCAACAGACCGGCATTCCACCACAGTAACAGTACCGAAGAGCAATCATATGACGAACATAAATCTCAGCACTCTAACCACACGCGCAGCAATCCTGATTGGCGTGTCTGCCGTTATCGCTATCACCGCCTGCAGCAAACGCGACAACGCCTCAGCGGCGGAGACCGCGAAATCTCAGACCATGGTTATCGGCACTGAGAACATCGCCGTCGCGACGAATGGCTCGATCATGACCGGACCTTCGATCTCCGGAACACTGGAGCCCGAGCGCGAAGCGGCTATTCGCTCGCAGGTCGCTGGCAGCGTGCTGCAGACCTACGCCGATCAGGGTCAGGCGGTCAACACTGGCGCCGTGCTCGCACGGATCGATGCTTCCGGGATTCAGGATGCGTACACATCCGCGCGCGCGGGGCAGGTTGCGGCGCGCAACGCGGCTGATGTAGCCGCGCACGATCTGGACAGAAACCAGAAGCTCCTCGCCGCGGGTGCGATCGCCGAACGCGACATCGAACAGTCTCGCCGAGCATCGATTTCAGCCCAGGCTGCTCTGGAGGACGCGAATTCGCGACTGGCGACCGCGGAGAAAGCTTATCGGAGCACTACGGTTACGGCGCCCTTCAGCGGAGTTGTGAGCGAGCGACCGGTCTCGGCCGGCGACGTCGTCCAACCTGGTTCGGCCCTGTTTACTGTCGTCGATCCGTCGAGCATGAGACTCGAGGCATCGGTGCCGGCTGAGCAGCTGGCGTCGATTCGTGTCGGCGTGCCCGTCGTTTTCACCGTCAGCGGGTATCCCGGTCGCGAGTTTGTCGGACACATAACCCGTATCAACCCGACCGCGGATCCGACGACGCGTCAGGTTCGCATCTACGTTTCGATCCCGAATGCGGGGCGTGCGCTTGTCGGCGGATTGTTCGCCAATGGCCGCATGTCGAGCGCGACGAAGACAGGACTCATCGTTCCTCAGGGGGCAGTTGATCTTCGTGGAACCTCGCCGTTTGTCATGCGCGTGAGGCAGGGAAAAGTGGAGAAGGTTCCGATACAGGTTGGGCTGACCGACAAGAGCTCGGAGACAATCGAGGTACGGTCGGGTCTTCAGGCGGGCGACACGCTGCTCCTCGGTGCGGCGCAAGGAATCACTCCGGGAACCACGGTGCGGGTCTCGGCGCCCCCGGCAAGTGCGGCGGCAAGCAGCGGCAGGGGGAGCTGACACATGGTCATTTCAGATTTTGCCATCAAGCGGCCAATGATCACCGTCGTAACGATGGTGGCACTGGTCGTATTCGGATTGTTCGCGCTCTGGCGCCTGCAGACGGACGAGTTCCCCGACATTCAACAGCCGGTTGTGTTGACGTTCATCCCGTATCCGGGAGCATCGCCAGAGGGGGTTGAGCGTGAGGTCCTCAAGCCGGTCGAAGATGCAATCAAGGGAATCTCCGGCGTCGACAAGATTTACGGCACGGCAGGGGACGGCTACGCGCAGATCATCACGCTCTTCGTGTTCGAGAAGGATCCGCAGGTCGGCACCCAGGACATTCGCGATGCGATCTCCGGGATCCGCTCGGATCTTCCCGTCGAGATGAAGGAGCCGGTGCTGCAGAGGTTCGATCCGTCGGATCAGCCCATTGTGTCGATGACAATCGCTTCGCCAGCGTTGACTCCAGCGCAGCTCACCCGGCTCGCTGATCCTGACATCACGAGTAAGCTGAGGGGAATCGCCGGCATCGCGCAGGTGCAGCTCGTGGGAGGCGTGAAGCGCGAGATGACGATTCAGCTCAGGCCGGAGGCGCTGCAGGCGGCAGGCATCGGTATCAACCAGGTGGTGCAGGCGCTGCAGGCCCAGAACCTCGCCGCCCCGGTGGGAAGAGTGAACGGAAATCTCGACGAGCGCACGATTCGTCTTCAGGGGCGACTCGACGGCCCACAGGATTTCATGAACCTGGTCGTCGCCGAGCGAAACGGTCAGATCGTGCGGCTGGGCCAGGTCGCGGATGCGATCGATGGCACTCAGGAGCAGCGTTCGCTCGCGCTGTACAACGGCGTCGAGGCCGTCGGCATCAACATTGTGAAGTCGAAGGGCTATAGCACGACCGATGTCAGCACAAAGGTCAGAAACAAAGTGGACGAGATACAGAAGACGCTTCCAGCGGGAGTAAAGATCGACATCGTGAAGGACTCGGGTCTCCGCGTCAAAGCATCGGTGACCAACGTCGAAGAAGCGCTCCTCATTGGCGCGCTCCTCACGGTGCTGGTGGTGTTCGTGTTCCTCAACTCATGGAGATCGACGGTCATAACGGGCTTGGCGCTGCCGGTCTCGGTGATGGCGTCGTTCATTGCCGTGTGGGCGTTCGGTTTCACGCTCAACACCATGTCGCTCCTCGGGCTGTCGCTCGCGATCGGAATTCTGATTGACGACGCCATCGTTGTGCGCGAGAACATCGTGCGCCACATCGAGATGGGTAAGGATCATATGACGGCGTCGCACGAGGGCACCGACGAGATCGGCCTCGCTGTTACTGCCACGACCTTCTCGATCGTCGCGGTATTCGTTCCGGTGGCGTTCATGTATGGAGTGGCCGGACAGTGGTTCAAGCCGTTCGCGCTCACCATTGCCGCGTCGGTGCTCGTATCGCTGTTCGTGTCGTTTTCGCTGGATCCAATGCTGTCGGCGTACTGGGCCGATCCGCAGGTGGAGGCAGGTGAGAGGCGCAACCCGATTGCCCACGCGCTCGAGAAGTTCAACAAGTGGTTCAACCGGATGGCGCAGCGCTACAAGGGATTGATCGCATGGGCGCTCGATCACCGTGTGGCGATGGTTCTGATTGCGCTGGCCTCGTTCATCATCGCTCTCGCACTTCCGGCAGTTGGGCTTGTCGGCGCGAGCTTCTTCGGAACGGAGGATCAGTCCGAGGTCAACATTTCCCTCGAAACTCCGCCCGGCTCCAATCTCGACTACACGCGCATCAAGGCTGAAGAGGCAGCACGGATCGCGCGCTCGCACAAGGAAGTTCGCTTCACATATAGCACGCTTGGCGGAACTACCGGTGATGTCAACGTCGGAAACATCTACGTTCGACTCGTACCCAAGACCGATCGCAGCATCGGTGCCGAGGATTTCGGGCGGCAGCTCCGCCAGGAAGTCGGCCGCATCGGTGGCGCGACGATGTCCGTCTTCACAAACGATTTCCAGGGAGCGCAGAAGCAGATCCAAATCGAGCTGCGGGGAGGCACGTCGCAACAGCTCGCGACGGCTGCCGAAGCGATTGCAGACCAGGTGAAGCAGGTCCAGGGCGCGGTGGATGTTGGTCTCTCGACCAAGGGCCAAAAGCCTGAGCTCAATGTTGACCTTAATCGGGGACTCGCCGGTACTCTTGGAGTAACGGTGGGGCAGGTTGCGCAAGCGCTGCGTCCTGCATTCGCGGGCATCAAGGCCGGCGACTGGGTGGATCCGACCGATCAGACGCGCGATGTAACCGTCCGTCTCGCTCCGGAAGCGAGACAACGGGCCGCGGATCTCGAGCAGCTCCCGCTCGTGGTCACTGGTCCCGATGGTCAGCCACGCACGCTGCCGCTTGGTCAGATCGCCACTATATCACAGGGCCTCGGGCCGGCTCAGATCAGCCATCTCGATGCGGATCTGGTGGTGACAGTGCAGGCGAACACGTCCAATCGGCCGTTGACCGAGGTCATGAAGGACATCAACACCAGAATCGCGAGAATCACACTTCCGCCGGGCGTCCACATCACGCAAGGCGGTGAAGTCGACAGTCAGAACGAAGTATTCGGCCGCATCTTCTCCGCCCTGGGCATTGCGGTGATGCTGATGTACCTGATTCTCGTGATGCAGTTCGGCTCGTTCCTCGAGCCGCTGGCGATCATGATATCCCTCCCGCTCTCGCTGATCGGCGTCATGCTGGCGCTCATGATCACAGGGACGACGATCAACATCATGAGCCTGATCGGCGTGATTCTGTTGATGGGAATCGTGGCGAAGAACGCCATTCTTCTCATCGACTTCGCGAAGTGGGCGCGCGAGAAGGACGGCCTGTCGAGGCGGGATGCCCTGATTCAGGCGGGCGCGATCCGTCTGCGTCCGATCCTGATGACCACGCTGGCGCTGATTGCGGGCATGCTTCCAGTGGCGCTGGGAATCGGAGAAGGCGCCGAGTTCCGCGCGCCGCTGGGACGAGCGGTGATTGGCGGCGTGATTACATCGACGCTGCTGACGCTCGACGAGATCACGAAGTACTACGAGATCCTGGATGATAATAGAGAGTGGGTATTCATCAAGTTCGGGGTGTACAAGCGCCGCACTGCTGAACACCCGATACCACGGGCGGCCGGTGCTGCGACGCGTGGAGAGCCGCTGGAAACGCTCGCCTAAGCGCGAGTAACGATGCTTCGGATCGTTTCCTTCCTCCCCGCCGGCACCGAGATGGTCCATGCGCTCGGGGCCGGAAGTGAGCTCGTGGGTCGATCGCACGAGTGCGATTATCCCGCGAGTGTCACGAGGCTGCCGATAGTGAGCCGGCCTGCGCTCGATCTTGACGATGCTTCGCCAGAAGCGATCGATCTTGCCGTCGCCCAGCGGATGGGTAGCGGCGACACTCTCTACACCATCGACGAGGTGCTCCTCCGCGATTTGCAACCCGACGTGATACTCACGCAGAACCTCTGTCGCGTGTGTGCTCCGTCGGGGGACGAGCTGACCCGTGCAGTGAGGAAGTTCAGCCGGCAACCAGAAGTTCTTTTCCTCACTCCGCGAAGCATCGCGGAGATAGAAGGAAACATTCTTGACGTCGGTAGAGCGGTAGGCCGCGTGGAAGAGGCAGAAGCGCTTGTCCGCTCCAATCAGGAAAGGCTCTCGATCGTACGGGCAGCGGTAGCCCGTGATCCTCTCCGACGCGTCGTTTTCCTGGAATGGACCGACCCATTGTTTTGCGGCGGCCACTGGGTGCCGGAGATGATTTCCCTCGCGGGTGGCGAGGATCCACTTGGTCGTCCCGGTGAAGATTCTGTTCGCATGGACTCGGATGATGTCGCGAACGCCAGGCCCGAGGTCATCATTGTGTCGCCGTGCGGTTACCGGCTCGAGCGATCCATCGAGCTCGCGCGTCGGATGCGGCGCGTGTCAGGCGCAGTGGTCTACGCCGTCGATGCGAACGCGTACTTCGCGCGCCCGGGTCCGCGCGTTGTAGAAGGTGTGGAACTGCTCGCGCATCTGTTCCACCCGGATCTCGTTCACTGGCCGCACGTCGATCGACCGTGGGAGCGGATTTACTAGAGCCTCGGCTCAGTATTCAGCAAACGCATCATCCGGATAGCAGTACAGCCAGCGCTCTCCTGGCTCCGCCGAGGCAATTACCGGATGACCACTCGCGCGCGCGTGCTTCGTAGCGTGCTTGTTCGGCGAGTCGTCGCAGCAGAGCGTCCTGCCGCACTCCTGGCAGGTTCGCAAATGAACCCAGGATGCGCCGATCTTGACACACTCTTCACACTCCCGCCGCTTCGGCTGTTTGACAGTAGTGATCGCTCGGATGTGAGCGCACGGGGCGTTAGCAGTCATGATCAACCACCTCTAGCATAGTCCTGAAAATCGTTGAGCTGCCATGAGAAGCAGCCTGTCTCGGAACCTAACTAGCGTCCCGGGAGATAACGATGGAGGTCGCACCAGTCGCATCGAGCCACACATGTGTCGGAGTCCGCGAAAGACGCAACACGACGCCGTCGCAGCCCGGACAGCGTACGACTGTTCCCATCCCGTGGGCGTACACAAGCAGCGCACCAATCGTTCGCGTTGTCCCACAGCCGGCGCACTTTGCGCGTGCGACCGTCAGATCGGGGACGAATAGCTCGCTCAGGATTCCGGCTGCGGCATTTCCGTCGACTCGACGCGCATCGGCAAGGTGCTCACCGGCAACAACTGCCTCGTACGACTCACTTGAAGCGCTGTTCATAGTTCCTCCTAGTTCTGCTGGCACAACAAGCGTTGCAGCATGCTAGACGGACCCGCCCGTGGGGCCGAAGCGCTCCGTCTTGACGAGTGCCGGCTGGTGACCGAGCCCGACCAGATTGGTGGCCACCGCCTCAACCAAAGGAGTTGGGCCGCAGATAAATACGCGCGGCTTTTCGCTCGCCGGCCAGGCGACTTCCTCGAGCATGGTGCGATCGATCCTGCGTCGGAATCCAGTCCATCCGTCGGGCTGGTCACGCGTGAGCGTATGCCTGACCTCGAGCGTCGGATCGTTCTCCGCCAGACGCGCGAGCTCGTCACGATAAATCACCTCGTCCCAACTGCGCGACGAGTACAGCAGTCGTGCCGGCAATCGATGTCGCTCCATGCTGGCGGTCCCGAGCGCTGCATTGCGATGGCGCAGCATCGCCATCAACGGCACGATCCCGGAGCCACCGCCGACAAGGAAGAGCGGGCCACCCACCGGGATATCCCAGACGAAGTATCCGCCGATCGGGCCACGGAGCTCGAGCTTATCGCCAGAGTGGAGCTCGTCGAAGAGGTACGATGAAACTTCCCCGTCCTCCAGTCGCTCGACCGTGAGTGATAATCGAGCGTCCTCCGGCGGCGACGCGATGGAGTAGCTCCGCTCCGCCTGGTAGCCGTCTTCCGCCGTGAGTCGCACGTCCACGTGTTGCCCGGCGCGGTGGCCCGGCCACTCCGGCACATCGAGTACGAGCGTCCGTGTCCTCGGCGTTTCCGGTACGACGTCGATCACGGTGGCCAGCCGCCAGATGATTCGTGGCGCGATACCAACAGGATTCACTCGTCGCCGGCGTATCGCTGCTCGCGCCACGGATCACCATAGTTGTGGTAACCCAGCGATTCCCAGAATCCGGGCGCATCGCTTTCCATGAGACGCAGCTCGCGCACCCACTTCGCGCTCTTCCAGAAGTAGAGATGCGGAACGAGCAGGCGCGCCGGCCCGCCGTGCTCCGGCGCGAGCGGCGCGCCGTCGTACATGAACGC
>CATPBD010000233.1 GCA_955652265.1 uncultured Gemmatimonadaceae bacterium
AGTCGAGAACAGAGAGAAAAAAATGCAGCATCTTGATGAAGGAACGATTCATTCATTGCTGGACGGCGCGTTGAGCGTTGACGAAGCCGCCCGGGTTGAAGCCCACGTGGCGGAATGTCCGCAGTGCGCGGCGGCTGTCGCGGAGGCGCGCGGATTTATCGCTGCCTCTTCTCGTATCCTCACCGCGCTTGATCACGTTCCACGCGGTGTGGTGCCGGCAGCAGCTTCGGTCAGTCGGTATAATCGAGCAGCGTGGCGAGCGGCAGCGGCGGTCCTCGTTGTTGCGGTAGGGAGTTTGATAGTGGTTAGAAATGGCCGAAATGAAGTCACGGATGGCCGCCAATATCCAATGGTGGACTCCACGTCCGCTGGGACTCCTCGGCCAGCGCCGCCGATCATCATAGCGGCATCGCCCGCGGCAACTCCAGCGCGCAAACCACAGGCACAGGGATCAGTTACTCCGTCAACCCGGAGCGCGCTCGCTTCCGGAGTGGCATCGTCCGGTAAACCAGCCGCTGAAGCGGATTTCTCCGGCAAATCAACTCGTAGTGCGAAGCAGTCTAGCATTGCCGCGCGCGAAGGAGCACGAGATGAGAATGCGGCAATTGGCCGAACCGCTAGTACGCCATCAACCCTTTCAGGCGCTTTGGCAGCGCCACAGGCCGCACCACCATCGCGTGTAGAAGAGGTCGCGGCCCTGGACGCGGCAACGGAGCAGCCGCGGCTCAAGGTGGTTGGAACACCGAGAGTGATTGGCGCAAAAGTAACGTTGTACGAGGTAGCACCGGGCGATACGGTAACGTTCACCGAGCCGTTGAACGTTCACGTAGAGGCTGTGGTCGTAACCGGCATCTCTACAGCGGAGCCACAGGCACGTCGATCGGTCGAAAAATCAGCGGCAGCGGCCCCCACACGACTCGCCTCGCCAGCGTCGGCTGTACCGCCATTGCAGGTCGAAATCGTGAATGGGGTGACCACCATCAACTGGCCGGACGCGACTACGGGCAACATGTTGAAACTCTCCGGGCGCCTGTCCGTGGAACGGCTCAAGGAAATAAAGAGCAGGATCGAACGAGAAAGAGCGGCGGCAGCTAAGAAGAACCCTTAGCTCCTCACTATTTTGGATTGATGTCCTGCTGCGACATCCCCATCGAGTGATATCCCTTGTCGACATAGACAATCGTACCGGTAATTCCTGTCGCCAATGGGCTCGACAGAAACGCGGCGGTATTGCCCACTTCCTCGGCCTCCAATGGATCGGTGAGCGGAGAATTCTGGGCGCAGTACTCGACCATCTTCTCGATGATTCCAATCGCGCTCGCGGCCCGTGACGCTAACGGACCAGCCGAAATCGTGTTGACCCGAATGCCGTATTTGCGCCCAGCCTCGAAAGCAAGTGTCCGGGTGTCGCTCTCGAGCGCCGCTTTCGCCGACGACATCCCACCACCGTAGCCGGGGATCACACGCTCGCTCGCCATATAGGTGAGTGAAAGGAAAGATCCGCCCTTCCGCATCAGGGGCGCCAGTCGTGAAACCATCGACACCAGCGAATACGCACTGACGCTCAGCGCCGTGAGATAGCCAGGGCGGCTAGTCTCCAGCAGCGGCTTCTTCACCTCCGGCCCGTTGGCGAGTGAATGAATCACAATGTCCAGCGACCCCGGTCCGAAATCACCCTCAATACGGCGAGCCAGGCCGTCGATGCTGAAATCACCGGTGTCCTTGTAGCGCTTATTTGTCCGGATGTCTTCGGGCACATCGGTGAGGGTGTCGAACGCGGCGTCGAGCGGGTAGATCTTCTCGAACTGGAGAAGCTGTCCGCTGGATAACTTTCGCGACTCATCCATCTTCCCGCGCTCGAGCAGGTTCAGGAAGATGTTGAGGGCGGGAGGCCAGGTCCCGACGGACACGGTAGCTCCTGCTTCGGCGAGAGACTTGGCGATCGCGAACCCGAATCCAGCGTCATCCGCGACCCCGGCAACCAGTGCGCGCTTGCCGGCGAGGTCGATTTTCAGCATTCGGGTGATATCGCGATTCAAGGGGTGATTTACAAGGGGTAAGAGATTTGCATTCCGGGAACGAGATCAATCCTTCACCAACGTTTCAACCGGAGACGTTCTTGTTCTCAAAGCTGCTTCGTGTCGCGCTAGTTTCCGTGACCTTTGGGGTCACCGCGCAAGCGCAAGTTCAGGATACCATCCTGACAAAATCGCCGCTCTTTACCGGCAAAGACGTACTCCTGTTGGGCGCGTTCACGCTCGGCACTGCACTGGTCGCGCCGATCGACATGCAAGTCGCCACCAGGCTGCAGGATCCGGGGACCCAGGAAAACCGGTTCCTCAGGACTGCCGCGACCGGTTTCCGCCTGCTCGGTGATCCGGGCTCGATCGTCACCGGCGCGGGTGTGTATTTGATTGGCCGCGCCGATGGCAACCGGCGTGTCGAATCGGTCGGGTTGCATAGCGTCGAGTCGATCGTGCTCGCCGATGTTCTTAGCGGTGGAATAAAGATGCTCCTTGGAAGACAGCGCCCATTCGTCGATATCAAGAACCCGTATAACTTCCAGCTGTGGAGGGGTTTTTCAGGCGACCAATTCCGCTCCTTTCCGTCAGGCCATGCGACCACTGCTTTTGCATTCGCGTCGACGGTGACCCGCGAGTCGCAATTCTGGTGGCCCCACGCGACATGGTACGTCGGGACCGTGTTTTACGGGGGCGCCGCGCTGGTGGGCGCCTCGCGCATGTACAACAACCAACACTGGGCGAGCGACGTGATGGCTGGAGCGGCGATCGGTACCCTCGTTGGGCTCAAAGTGGTGAAGTACACACACTCCCATCCCGGGAATCACGTCGATCGTGAACTGATAAAAGGGAAAAGCTTGGCGATTCAAGCCAGCCCGATCCTGTTTTCCATTCGGTTCTAATGCCAGGCACCGCTCTCAACGCGAGTAATGCTTGCCGCTGAATGGAATCTTCATCCTGGCGGAGCTGCCGCCCGAGATCGCGGATCGGGTACGTGCTATCAACGAGCGTTACGACCCGAAGCTGTCGCGATATAAGCCCCCACACCTGACGCTCACCGGATCGTCCGGCGCAGGTCCGATACCTCCTTCGCTGAGCGTCGAAGAGATGCGGGGAAAGCTGGAGCCGATTACCAGGGACACGGCGCCGATCACCCTCTCATTTCAGCCCGCGCAGAGATTCATGCAGACGGACATCATCGTGCTGCCGATCGATCCGCACGGCCCACTGAGGATTCTGCATGACAGGATCATTACAAGTGGACTGCCGTTCACACGCGCGCGGTACACCTTTAGCCCACATTCCACCCTGAGTCTCTACCAGTCGCTCGATAGGAAGTCGATTCGTGCGCTGCTCAAGACCCGAATGCCGGAGCCGTTCGTGATAAGCGCAATCCAGCTCTATCACACGCGAGATCCACAACCTTCAAGAAAGCTCCTGGAGCTGCCACTCACCGGTGGATCTCAAGAAGATTGAAATCGTGTTACACGCATCCTGGATGCGTCTGCTCGGCTGGACGCTGCCCGGACCGAAGGAAGCCACGCTTCCGCCGGCGACAAACTCCGATTATCGCGTGCTGGTCATTGGCTATGAGCGGATCGGAGACATGATCATGGCGACATCGCTGATTCGCAACATTGCGAGGACACTTCCCAGCGGAAAAGTCGATGTATTGGCGACGCCGGTGACGGCGTCGGTATTCGAGGGAAATCCTCACGTCGACAAGGTGCTTACTCTCAACCGGCGGTCGGGGCGCAGCTACGCGGGAATCATGAAGCACCTCCGGCGGGAACGGTACACAGTGATGGTCGATGGAAGAGTCAACGACCCGCCGATATTTACTTCCACACCTCTACTCATGTACGCGGGGCGTGCGCGATTCAGAGTAGGCGCGCGCGGAGACAGGAAACCCAGCATCTATAATGTCTCGGTGCCCGAGTGGAACCGCGTCGATCACTACCTTGAAGGTTTGAAGCAACTCGCGGTGCCCTTCGGCGTGGACCCAGCAGCCGTGGACTGGGGGCCCGGGATATTTCTCTCTCCTGAGGAAAGCGCCCGCGCCGAGGAGAAGTGGAAGGAAGCCAGCGCGCTAATCTCTCCTGGCAACGTGGAAGCAGAGATGAGTGGGAAAAAGCTGCTCGTAAATCTGTCCGCATCCTCGCCGAAGAGAAGATGGCCGGACGGCAAATTCATCGCGACGCTGCAAGCCGCTCGCGCACGAGCGCCGAGTATGCCGATGATCGTCATGGGGCTCCACAGTGAGTGGGCCAGTGTGCAAAAGGTCGCCAGCGCGATAAACGCGGTGCCAGCGGCGCCAAAGCTGCGCGACGCGTTCGCACTCGTCGGGACGGCTGACCTCGTGTTTACCCCCGACACCAGTATCTCGCACGCCGCGTCCGCGTTCAGAAAGCCATCGTTAGTGTTGCTCAAACGTGAGCACCGGCCGTACGCACCTTACGACACGCCCGGGGAAGTCCTGCCCTGGAATGAGGACGAGATCGAGCAAATGCCGCACGAAAGAGTCGCCAGGGCGCTTGTAAAGCTGCTGACGGATTTCGGGAGCTAACCACCGGCTGGCGAGATCGTCTAACTGGGGTATAGATGTTGGACAGTGTCCATTGTCTCCCCTTAGACCGCCCTAACGATATGCCTCGCACCTTGTTGAAGCACTCGACGATAG